>NZ_MUEZ01000016.1:0-90646 GCF_001996015.1 Salinivibrio sp. ML198 | reverse complement strand
CCGAACTCAGTAGTGAAACGAAGCAGCGCCGATGGTAGTGTGGGGTCTCCCCATGTGAGAGTAGGACATCGCCAGGCTTTGATTACAATTGATTAAAGCAAAGAGATATAAGTCTTTAGTCATACAGAATTGGTGCGGAGTGGTAGTTCAGTTGGTTAGAATACCGGCCTGTCACGCCGGGGGTCGCGGGTTCGAGTCCCGTCCACTCCGCCACTACTTAGAAGCCCTGCTAATTTTAGTAGGGTTTTTTTGTTATTGGCAGGTTCGCCCTGCGGGCGAATGAGTCCCGGTTGCCCGCAACCCCGGCCCTCCGCCACTACTTAGAAACCCTAGCTGAAAAGCTGGGGTTTTTTGCATTTAAGCCCCAGCATCATTGTGTTGGGGCTTTTTGTGTTTATCGCATGACATCGAGTAGGGCGTTGAGTAAAGGCTCTTTAACGCGGGCGGCTTTACAACAAAGGCCCAGTTCGAGAGGTTGCACAATTTCTTGGCGTAATCGCTCAACCTTGTCTTTTACTGGGCTGTTATCAATCACTACATCGGGCGCGACACCAATACCACAGCCCAATGCCACCATACTGACAATCGCCTCATGGCCTGCTATTTGTGCGTAGACGTTTGGCTCGATACCTTTACTGGTCAACCATTGATCAGCGAGTTCGCGCGCTGTCCCTGCTTCGGGCAAGATTAATGGTGTGTGCTGCCAGTCAATGGCTTGTAGGTCAATGCCACTGCTGGCCATTGCCGGTGCGATAACCGACAAACTGACTGTATCAATCGGTTGAAACACCAAGCTGGATGACAAGCGTTTGGGTTTAGCGGCAATGGCAATGTCGGCGCTATTGTCTTGCACCTTCTCTTCTGCTTGGGCGGGATCGCCAGTCAGAAGCTGTAGCTCGATATTTGGGTATTGTTGACGAAACCGCGCGAGGAGCTCAGGTAAATGGCTATAGCTTGCAGTGACCGAACAAAAGAGCGTGAGCTTACCGCCGAGCAAAGAGGCATGTTCATTGATACTGGCTTTAGTGGTGTGCCAAAGCTGAAGAATATCGCGTGCGACGGGAAGCAGCGTTTTACCTGCTGGGGTGAGATCGACCGCTTTATTGGTGCGAATAAACAGCGGCTGACCGATATCTTCTTCAAGACGTTGGATGATTCGGCTCAAGGCTGAGGGGCTGACGTGCATCGCTTGTGCGGCCCGGGTGTAGCTTTTGGTGTCACAGAGATGGAGGAAGCCCGTGAGTTGCTTTGCATTCATGATTTTATTGTTGCTGTAATTGCAATGTTATATTGTGAATATATCACTTTAGGCAATATAGTGGTTAGGGTAGTATCAAAAATACGCGGTGAAAACACACCCAATCACGGATTTGAATCAATGGAGCACCCCATGGCGAACTACTTTAATACCCTGAATTTGCGTCAACAATTGGGACAATTAGGCGTATGCCGATTTATGGATCGTGACGAATTTTCCACCGAGGCCGAATTTCTCAAAGGTAAAAAAGTGGTGATTGTCGGCTGTGGTGCGCAAGGGCTCAACCAAGGCTTAAACATGCGCGACTCGGGTCTTGATGTGGCTTATGCACTGCGACAGGCTGCCATTGATGAAAAGCGTCCTTCTTATCAGAACGCGGCTGAGAATGGATTTGAAGTGGGTAGCTACCAAGATTTGATCCCACAGGCAGACTTGGTGATTAACCTTACACCAGATAAACAGCACTCCAATGTCGTCGAAACCGTGATGCCACTGATGAAAGAGGGCGCCGCGCTCGGTTACTCACATGGTTTTAATATTGTCGAAGTCGGTCAGCGTATCCGTGAAGACATTACTGTGGTTATGGTGGCACCTAAGTGTCCGGGTACCGAGGTGCGTGAAGAATATAAACGCGGCTTTGGTGTGCCGACGCTGATCGCTGTCCATCCAGAAAATGATCCTAAAGGTGAAGGCTTTGAGATTGCGAAAGCGTGGGCAGCTGCAACCGGTGGCCACCGTGCTGGCGTACTTGCCTCTTCATTCGTGGCAGAAGTGAAATCCGATCTGATGGGCGAACAAACCATCCTGTGTGGGATGCTGCAGGCAGGCTCGGTCGTTTGCTATGAGAAAATGATCGCAGAAGGTGTTGAGCCAGGTTATGCGGGTAAACTGATTCAGTATGGTTGGGAAACCATTACGGAAGCGCTAAAGTTCGGTGGCATCACTCACATGATGGATCGCTTATCCAACCCAGCGAAGATCAAAGCTTTCGAGCTATCGGAGTCGCTTAAAGAACTGATGCGCCCCCTCTATAACAAACACATGGATGACATCATCGCTGGCCATTTCTCCGCGACCATGATGGCCGATTGGGAAAACGGCGATAAAGACTTGTTCACATGGCGTGAAGAAACCGCACAGACCGCGTTTGAAAACTATCCCGAGTCGGATGTAAGCATCAATGAGCAGGAGTTCTTTGATAACGGTATTTTGATGGTAGCTATGGTGCGTGCAGGGGTCGAGCTTGCTTTTGAAGTCATGGTGTCATCTGGCATTATCGAAGAATCAGCGTATTACGAGTCATTGCATGAATTGCCTTTGATTGCCAATACTATTGCGCGTAAGCGCTTGTACGAGATGAACGTGGTCATTTCCGATACGGCTGAGTACGGCAACTACTTATTCGCAAACGTGGCGACACCGCTGCTGCGCGAACACTTTATGCCAACAGTGAGCGCAGATGTGATTGGTAAAGGGCTTGGAGAAACCTCTAACCAGGTCGACAACGCCACCTTAATCGAGGTCAATGACCGTATCCGCAACCACCCAATTGAGTATATCGGTGAGGAATTGCGCGGCTATATGACCGATATGAAACAAATTGCGCTCGACAAATAAAAGCGCGGATCGTTTGAGATAACGCGGAAGAGAAGCCTGGCCTGAGGGTCAGGCTTTTTTATATCTGCGTGGGTTATTCTTGGTTATCTGTCGATTGACCCACTTTTGTTTCCATGGCATCCAGCTTGGCTTCGAGTTCGGTGAGCTTTTGACGGGTGCGCAGTAACACCTGGGTTTGTACATCAAACTCCTCACGGCTTACTACATCCAGCTTAGTCAGTTGGCCTTGGATGGCTTGGCGCACACGGCTTTCCATATCCGTGCCTAACTCTTTAACAGGCTGAGGCATGGCGTCGTGAATTTGCTTGGCCATTTGCTCAAGTTTTTTGGGGTCAAACATGGAATACTCCTTTATTAACTGTCTTTATTCTATGTAAATACGCACAGCTTGTCGAAAGGATGATAAAAGAAAAGGGCCCGAAGGCCCTTTGGGTTAGTGTGATGCGCGATAGTCTTCATCGAGCTTATCAAGTTCATCGTCTTCGACAAACACAGGCAGTGGTTTGTGCTTGCTGGCCAGGTAGGTGTAAATCACTGGCAGAACGAATAGCGTGAATAACGTACCGATAGCGAGACCCGCTACGATCACAATCCCGATGCTAAAGCGTTGCTCGGCGCCTGCGCCGGTGGCGAACATTAGCGGGATGAGGCCTGCAATCATCGCGGCAGTGGTCATTAAGATCGGACGCAGACGAATTTTGGCCGCTTCTTTTACCGCGTCCATTCGGCTGGCTTGATGATGCAGTTGCTGCTCTTTAGCCACCTCACAGATCAGAATACCGTGTTTGGTAATCAGACCTATCAAGGTTATCAACCCGACTTGTGAGTAGATGTTCATTGATGACAGCCCCCACGCGAGAGCAATTAAGGCACCACAAATCGCAAGTGGCACAGAGACCAAGATCACCAGTGGGTCGAGCAAGGATTCAAACTGAATCGCCAGTACCAGATAAATGATCGCTAAGGCGAACAAGAAGGTGGCATACAGCGCGCTGCCTTCTGTCACGTATTGGCGAGACTCACCGAGGTAATCGTGCTGATAGCCTTTAGGCAACTCTGCTGCCTTGCTTTCGAACCAATCCACCGCGGTACCCATGGTGACACCGGGCGCAGATACCGCACTGATGGTCGCAGCGTTTAGCTGATTAAAGTGCGGGAGTGAGCGAGGCTCCGCGGTGACTTCAATGTCAATCAGCGAGCCCAGCGGAATGGAATCACCGTTGGCCGCACGAACATAGTAGCTCTCAATGGACTCAGGGTTGAGGCGATATTTACGCTCCACTTGCGGGATCACCTCATATGAGCGGCCATCAAAGTCGATACGGTTGACGTAGCCATCCGCCATCATGGTGCCAATGGTGGCGCCAATATCACGCATCGTCACGCCATATGACCCAGCTTTGTCTTTATCAATGCTGATATTCATGGTGGCCGAATCAAAGTTAAGGTTCAGCTCCGAATAGACGAAGTTCGGGCTAGATTGTACCTCGGACATAATTTCGGCGGTCACTTGATAGAGACTTTCGAAATTATTCGGGGTCGTCACCACAAATTGGATCGGCAAGCCGGAGGAGGCACCGGGCAGTTCTGGCATTTCAAAGGTGGTGACCTTCATACCCGGAATGTCTTTCACTTCGTCAGCCATGCGTTTTACCACTTCGGACTGACTGGCTTCCCGCTCACTCCAAGGCACCAGTGAGGCGATACCAAACGCTTGATTCGATTTCGGCACCCCAGAAAAGACCTGAGAAAAGGCCACTTCTGGTTGTTCGTCGAGCTTTTGGTTCACTTCCGCCATGCTGTTTTGGATGTAATCTAGGTTAGCCGTCGAGGGCGCCGTCCCCATCATGACTACCACGCCTTTATCTTCCGATGGTGCGAGTTCACTGGGGATAAAATTAAATAGCACGGGTAAAGAGGCAAAGACGATGACCGCAAAAGATACCACCACAGGACGGCGTTGCATCACCTTACTAAGAAGATGAGCATACTTGTCGGTCATTCCATCCAAGAAGCGGTGAACGGCAAGTTCAAAGCGACTTGGCTTGGCGTTGGCTTTCAGCATGGTCGAACACATTACCGGTGAGAGTGTTAATGCGACAATCCCGGAGACAAACACTGCCCCAGCAAGCGTTAACGCAAACTCTTTAAACAGCGAGCCGGTGATCCCGCCCATCATGGCGATAGGGGCATACACCGCCGCCAACGTCAGTGTCATGGAGATAACTGGCACGGCAATTTCCCGTGTACCAATAATGGCCGCGCGGAAAGGGGACTCTCCCAGCTTGATATGGCGGTCGATGTTTTCCAATACCACGATCGCATCGTCGACCACCAAGCCGATAGCCAGCACCATCGCCAGCAGGGTCATCAAGTTCAGTGAGAAGCCAATCATTTCCATCACCAGCGCCACACCAATCAGGGATAGCGGAATGGTGATAATAGGGATAATTACCGCGCGGAATGAGCCCAAGAACAGGGTGATCACCACCAACACGATCAGTGCCGCTTCAATGATGGTTTTGATCACCTCATTGATGGACTCATTGATTGCATTAGATGAGTCATACAGCACATTCATCTCGATATTGCTTGGCATGTTGCGCTCAACTTCCGGCAACATATCCATGACGTCAGCGGCAATATTGATGGGGTTAGCCGACGGGGTGGCATTGATCGCGGCGACAACCGCCTCAGAGCCATTGGCCAGTGCACGTACCCGATCATGGCTTTTCTCGAGTGAGACCTTAGCGATGTCTCCGAGGCGTACGACACGACCATCTTGGGTATCCACCACCAAGTTACTCAGCTCTTCAGGGGTGGAGACCTGGGTATCGGCACTGCCGTTATAGATCATAAAGGTACCAATCGCCTGACCGGTGGCCGACTGGTAGTTGTTGGCATCAAGCACGGACATCACGTCGGTGGCCGCCAGCTTAAATGCCGCCATTTTCTCCGGATCGAGCCACACGCGAAGGCCATACTTCACCCCGCCGTAAAGGTCGATTTTGGAAACACCATCCACGGTAAACAGCTGAGGTTTGACCACGCGTTCGAGGTAGTCGGTGATCTGACTGGAGTCGAGCTCGGGTGAGGTAAAACCAACATACATCACCGCGGTGGTCGAACCGGTCGACATCGATACTGACGGATCTTCGGCTTCAGCGGGGAGCTGAGCACGCACCGAGTTTACCTTGGCGAGAATATCGGCCAAGGCGGCATTAGGGTCGGTATTAAGCTTCATATTGACCGTAATGGTCGAAGAACCAAGCACCGACTCTGAGGTCATAAAGTCAATATTATCAGCTTGGGCCACGGCTTGTTCGAGTGGCGTCGTAATGAAGCCCTGAATCAAGTCGGCGCTGGCGCCATAATAGCTGGTTGTGATGGTGACCACGGTATTGGTCATTTCCGGGTATTCCCTGACTTGCATCTTAAATAAAGATTGCAGGCCGAGCAGCGCAATCAGAATACTGATTGACGCGGCTAGCACGGGGCGCCGGATAAAAATATCAGTAAAGCGCATCACATCCTCGTCTTACAATTGAGGTAATTGTTCTGGTGGTGTGAGAGCGTCGTTTTCGACGATTTTCACTTTGGAGCCATTGCTTAACCGCACTTGGCCGGAGGTGACGACCTGATCGCCAGGCTGCAGACCTTCGATAATGCGTGCTTGATGGCCACGACGCTCACCGACTTTGAGCACTTGTTGGAACGCGCGTTTTTCCCCTTCTTCTTCGCGGATCACGTACACACTTTCCCCGTACAAGGTGAAATTAATCGCGGTTTGATCAATCACGATTTGCTCTTCAATGGTAGGTAGAACGATATCGGCACGGGCAAACATCCCTGAGCGCAACTGACCATCGTTATTCGGAATATTCGCTTCCACCTTGATAAGACCACTCTGGCTGTTGACCGCAGGCTCAATGGCACTGATAGAGCCGATGAATTCCTTTTCAGGATACGCATCGACAGTAATGCGCAACGGCTGGCTCAGACGGATTTTAGAAATATCTGTTTGTGGCACGGTAAAGCGCAGCTTCATCACCGAGGTATCCTCGAGGCGAGCAATATCCGTACCTGGCTGCAAGTATTCACCTAAGAAAACATCACGCAGGCCAATCACACCATCGAAGGGTGCTTGGATATTACGACGGGCAATGGTGGCTTTCAGTGCGTTAATGTCAGCTTGTAGCGAACGATAATTGGCCTCGGCTTCATCCAGCGCTTCTTTAGAGATAGAGCCTTTAGCAAACAGTCCTTGGTAGCGTTTAAACTTGGCTTCCGCCGCCGGTAGGCGCGCTTGGGTGCTGGCTAAATTGGCTTTTTCAACGCTCGAGTCGAGCTCGACCAGGTTTTGCCCACGCTCAACGGTTTGGCCAGACTCAAAATTAATCACATCGACGACACCGGCAATTTGGGTGGTTAAGGTGATCCCTTGGTTAGGCTCAACAAAACCAATGGCGTCAAGCGTTGGTGTCCAAGGCTCAGCCTCAACCGTCACCGCGGTGACTGGGTGGGTGGGCTCTGGCATGTTTGCCATATACTCTGCAATCTTTTGCTGCTTGAACAGGTTAAAGCCAATCACACTGCCAAACAGCAGCAGCGCGAGGATAACCATAAAGAAAAACCATTTTTTCATCGAAGTAAGCTCCGAACGTCGTTAGTGAAGAGAAATTGCATCCCAGCAAGCGTGGATCGCATCTGCGATAGCATGACTGTCCAGGGTTATAACACCCCGAACCTGTTTGCGAGCTAAACAAAAAGCGGGTTCGAGTCCCAAGGTGATTAATACCTCATCATCGAGGGGCTTGAGCACGCCTTGTTGCTTACCTTCTTGAAAGACTTGATAAAGGTCGGAGAAGGCATCTCGCTCCCGCTGAGCGTGTAACTGGTCGTCCCGTGGCAGCGCATCAAACTGGTCTCGAGACAATAGCAGATGATCGCGTTGTAGCATCATGGTCCAAGTATTGCGCCATAAGCGTTCAAACTGACGTTTGAGTGTTGGCTCATCCTTGACCCCTTGCTGGATATGGGTCGCACACTGCATCATCAGGTGTGAAGACAGTTGGCGAAGCAAATCATCCTTGTCTTTGAAATAGCGATAAATGGTCCCTGCAGCGACGTGTGCTTGTGTCGCCACTTGTTGCATTGAGACTTTATCGAGCCCGACCGTCGCGATTAATTGCTCGGTCGCGGCAAAGATTTGCGTACGTTTGTCCATAGATAATGCACCAAGCAATGAATGAACGTTCATTCATTTTAGAGGTTTTTTCGCGCAAATGACAAGCATAAAGTGTAGCAAGCAAAATGCACTCTGCTGCGGTGAGATAGACATCAGTTGGATTCGCTCTACAATGCTCATTCAGCCACTGATGAGGTGTTGTCACCATGAAACTTAACCCCGCGCAATCCGATGCCGTACGACATATCTCTGGACCTTGCTT
The DNA here is from genome assembly GCF_001996015.1 of Salinivibrio sp. ML198. NCBI lineage: Bacteria > Pseudomonadati > Pseudomonadota > Gammaproteobacteria > Vibrionales > Vibrionaceae > Salinivibrio > Salinivibrio sp. ML198. The sequence continues at coordinate 82,321 of NZ_MUEZ01000016.1, read as the reverse complement.
GGTCTTGGCAGGGGCCGGCTCGGGAAAAACACGTGTCATTACCCATAAAATTGCCTATTTGGTTCAGCAATGTGGCTATAAAGCGCGCCATATCGCTGCGGTAACCTTTACCAACAAAGCGGCACGCGAGATGAAAGAGCGGGTAGCACAAAGTTTAGGAAAGCAAGAGTCGCGTGGTTTGATGGTGTCGACCTTTCATACCTTGGGCCTCAATATCATTCGGCGAGAATATAAAACCTTGGGGCTCAAGGCAGGCTTTTCGCTGTTTGATGATCAAGACCAATTAGCTTTGTTAAAAGCCCTGACCGAACAAGAGTTGGATAACGATAAAGATTTGCTCCGTCAGTTAGTGCATACCATTTCCAACTGGAAAAATGCCATGTTGGGGCCGGATGAAGCACTGGCTCAGGCGCAAGGCGAGCGTGAGCAACTGTTTGCCGCCTGTTACGCGCGCTACCAAAAACAAATGCGTGCGTATAACGCGCTGGATTTTGATGATCTCATTTTGATGCCGGTCGCGCTACTTAGCCAAAACCAAGCCGTACGCGAGCGGTGGCAAGCGCGCATTCGTTATTTATTGGTCGATGAATATCAAGATACCAACACCAGTCAATATCAGTTAGTGAAGCTGCTAGTGGGTGAGCGTGCACGTTTCACGGTGGTCGGGGATGACGATCAGTCAATTTACTCGTGGCGAGGGGCTCAGCCGAAAAATCTGGTGTATCTTCAGCAAGACTTTCCGCGTTTGCACGTGGTGAAGTTGGAGCAAAATTACCGCTCAACCAGTCGCATCCTCCGCGCGGCCAACATCTTGATTGCCAATAATCCCCATGTATTCGAAAAGACCTTATTTTCTGCTTTACCTGATGGCGACATGCTCAAAGTATTGACGGCCAATAATGAAGAACATGAGGCGGAGCGCGTGGTCGGCGAGCTGATAGGCCATCGTTTTCTCGGACGTACCCAATACAAAGATTACGCCATCCTATATCGCGGAAACCACCAATCGCGTTTAATCGAAAAAGCGCTGATGCAAAACCGCATTCCTTACAAGATCTCGGGTGGGACGTCGTTTTTCTCACGTGCAGAAATCAAAGATATCATGGCCTATCTGCGCCTGCTCACGAACCCCGATGATGACAACGCGTTCTTGCGAGTCGTTAACACGCCACGACGTGAGATTGGCCCTGTGACGTTAGAGAAACTCGGCAGTTATGCCAACCAACGCGGAAAGAGCTTGTTTGCGGCAAGCTTCGAGCTCGGGCTTAGTCAACATTTATCGGGACGTGGTTTGGCGTCGCTACAAGCGTTTACCCGCTGGGTGGTAGAATTATCCGATCAAGCCGAGCGAGGCGATACCGTGGCGGCGGTGAGGGCGCTTTTGCGTGACATTCACTACGAAGAGTGGCTGTACGAAACGTCTTCAAGCCCTAAAGTGGCTGAAATGCGGATGAAAAACGTCTCACAGCTTTATAGTTGGATTGTCGCCGACTTAGAAGGTGATAACCCCGATCAGGTCGAACGCAGCTTAAGAGAGGTGGTTCAGCGCCTTACACTACGTGACATGATGGAGCGGGGGGAAGACGATGATGACGCAGACCAAGTCCAGTTGATGACCTTGCATGCCTCCAAAGGGCTCGAATTTCCTTATGTCTACCTGATTGGCATGGAAGAAGGTTTATTGCCGCATCAGTCGAGCATTGATGAAGACAATATCGATGAAGAGCGGCGTTTGGCTTATGTCGGACTGACCCGTGCGCAAAAGGCGCTGACCTTTGTAGTGTGTCGAGAACGGCGTCAATTTGGTGAAGTGATTAAACCTCAGCAAAGCCGCTTCCTGGAAGAGCTTCCTTTTGACGATGTGGAGTGGGAGTCGCAAAGAAAGCCTGTTTCACAAGAAGAGCGGATGGAGAAAGGGCAAGCCGCGATCGCCAACCTAAAAGCCATGCTGGATAAAAACAAATAACGCCGCAAGGGCGGCGTTATTGTCACACTGGCAATGCGCGGCGGTATTAAAGTGCGTCGAGCATGTGCTCGATGGCCGCCACAATCTCATCATCCGAGCAATCCATACACGTCCCTTTGGCAGGCATCGCATTAAAGCCGTTGATAGCGTGCGTGGTCAGCGTTTCCATGCCTTTATCGACACGTGGCCCCCAAGCGGCGGCATCGCCTGTTTTGGGCGCGCCGGCTGCGCCTGTGCCGTGACACGCGGTGCAGTAGGTGTTGTAGACCTGCTCGCCGCTGCGTGGGCCACTCGGCTCTGCGGCGGCGGTTTGCGTTGGCGCTTCGCCGTCAATATACACATCACCAACCGGGGCAATGCGTTCAGCAATAGCGGCTTTTTCTTGCTCAGACACTTCTAGCGCTTGCGCAGCAGAAGCAAATAACAGGGCCGCCACGGTGGCAACCATAATTTGACCTAGACTTTTTCCCTTTGCGCTCACAATGACACTCCCACATTACTGGTGGCTTAACGCCTTTTTTATCTTATTTGCCGCCAACCTAAGGGGGTGAATCAATCAAGGGTGATTCGGTTGCGGCCTGTCAGTCTCGTCTTAACGGATTTGCCAACGTTGCTGGGTTAACTCCGTGTAAAGATTAGGTGATTATAGCGCTTTAGATTGTTACGTTAAACCGTTATAGTAGAGACCTTACTGACGATTTCTACGCAATTTGTTGAAAAAGAGACCAGTCAGTAAAAAAATTAAAAAAAGTGCTAGACGGCTGGTGGTGATATCCGTAATATTCGTCACCGCCAACGGGGCAAGCGCCCGTAGCTCAGTTGGATAGAGTGTTGGCCTCCGAAGCCAAAGGTCACAGGTTCAAATCCTGTCGGGCGCGCCATTCCGGGGATAAAGGAAATTGGCAAAAAATCAGTGGTGGCTGTAGCTCAGTTGGTAGAGCCCTGGATTGTGATTCCAGTTGTCGCGGGTTCAAGTCCCGTCAGCCACCCCATTATTTTCGCTAACAGCGAATATGTCGGTGAATAGCGCAGTTTGGTAGCGCATCTGGTTTGGGACCAGAGGGTCGGGGGTTCGAATCCCTCTTCACCGACCACTATTACAAACCCTAGCCTAACGGCTGGGGTTTTTTTGTTTATGCCTGTTCGTTGGAGAGCGAGGGTCGGGGGCCGGAAGCCGGCCCAACGGAAGCCCGGTCGCGCGGTAGGCCGCCCCATCGAATCCCTCTTCACCGACCACTATTACAAACCCTAGCCTAATGGCTGGGTTTTTTTTGTTTGGCCCTCCTCCCTATGACCATGTCTTTACTCCTCAAGCTTCCCTGTTATGGGACGGCTTTATATCGCTTTGCGAGTACGTGTTGATGATTCTTTTCTCTACGTGGCGACGTTGAGAGAGGATAAAATGCAGAAATTAGAACTCTATCAAGATTCTGATAGATAAAAAGTCACCAATCAGCAATAAAAACCACACCTTTTGATGTGACTGCTATACCTATCATTGTGTGGTTCAAAAAACTGCCTTTCATTTATTAAGTAATCAATTAACTCGACAAACGCGTTTTTTTTGGTACTTATCGCTGTCATTGTTTACACGCTGTTAAATAACTTTGCTTTATTCTATGCGCGATTTGCTTTAAAACAGGGGAAAGCGTAATACCTTATATCTTTATGATATGAAGTGTATTTTTTGTTTGACGCTTGGGTACACAATCGTAGCCAAGTGAATGAATATTCGAGCCGACTGTGTCATTATGGCATTTTCTGCTGTGATGTTGATTTTTTGTGAAATGTTTGCCAGATTAAATCCGCATCTCTCCGAGGCAAGATCATATCACCTTGTTTTGGTAAGGAAGTCGATCGTCACCTAAGACGATATCAAGGATGAAAAATGTCACTGCTAGAAGTAAATAATCTACGAATAGAGTACCCGTCTCGCCATGGCGTTCACGCCGCCGTGACGTCATTGTCATTAACGATTGAGCGCGGTGAGATTGTTGGCGTGGTGGGTGAGTCTGGGGCGGGCAAGTCCACGGTCGGTAATGCCGTGATTGATTTGCTCAGTCCGCCGGGTCGCATTGCCAGTGGCGATGTGTATCTGGACGGTAAAAAAATCTCCGGGCTAACCCCCAACGAAATGCGCAAAGTGCGCGGTGATAAAATTGGGTTTATCTTTCAAGACCCGATGACCTCCCTGAATCCGCTGTTTACGGTCGAGCAGCAGCTTACCGAAACCATTTTGACCAACTTGAATGTGACGCAGCAACAGGCCTATCAGCGCGCGCTTAATTTAATGGAGCAGGTGGGGATCCCTGAGCCAGAGCTGCGCATCAAACAATACCCCCATCAGTTTTCCGGCGGGATGCGTCAGCGCGTGGTGATTGCGGTTGCGCTGGCCGGGGAGCCGGATCTCATCATTGCCGATGAGCCGACCACGGCGTTGGATGTGTCCATCCAAGATCAAATCCTTAACCTCATCCGCGACTTATGCCAAAAGAAAAATGTTGGCTGTATGCTGGTCACCCATGATATGGGCGTGGTCGCCAATGTGACCGACCGTGTCGCGGTGATGTATCGTGGTGATTTGGTGGAGCTAGGCACCACCCAGCAGGTGTTAGGTGAGCCTCAGCATCCTTACACGCAAAGTCTCATTTCAGCGGTGCCACGCTCTGATATCAAGCTGGACCGCTTTCCGCTGGTCAATTATATCGAGGAAGCCGGTGAAACCCTTGAGCTTGATGTCAAGAATCACTGGCTGGGGCAAAGCCAAGATCAGCGCGCTTACAGCGGTCCGCTACTGCAGGTGAAAGATGTGTCCTTGCGCTTTATTACTAAGGATTCTCTCTTTGCGAGCCGCCGCGAATACGTCCAAGCCTCTGATCATGTCAGCTTTGACGTGGTTGAGGGGGAAACCTTTGGTCTTGTCGGTGAGTCGGGCTCAGGAAAGTCGACCATTGCGCGCGCGATCACCGGGCTTTATCCGCCCAACACGGGGCAAATCATTTTTGAAGATATCGATCTGACTGCGATTAAAAACGAACGCGCCCGACGTCCTATCCGTCGCCAAATGCAAATGGTGTTTCAAAACCCGTATTCATCCATGAACCCACGGATGAAGATATACGACATTATCGCTGAGCCCATTCGTTTTCACCGTTTGGCCGAAAGTGAGTCTCAAATCCGCCAAATCGTCGGCGACTTGCTTGATCACGTTGGCCTGGGTCGCGGCGCAGGGATTAAATATCCGCACGAGTTCTCTGGGGGGCAACGCCAGCGTATTTCGATTGCTCGCGCATTGGCGACGCGTCCGCGTTTACTGATTTGCGATGAGCCGACATCCGCGTTGGATGTGTCAGTACAAGCGCAAATTTTGAACCTGCTCAAAGATCTGCAGGACGAGCTCAATCTCACCATGTTGTTTATCAGTCACGATTTGCCGGTGATTCGCCAAATGTGTGACCGCATTGGTGTGATGCGCAAAGGCCAGCTGTTAGAAGTGGCACCGACAGAGCAACTGTTTACTAACCCACAACACGAATATAGCCGTCAGCTTATCTCATTGATGCCAGAGTTTAAGGGAATGAGCACGGAAGGTTTGCAACCGGCATAGCACGCTATGTCGACGCGGCATTGCGCCGCACCTCATCCATGATGCAAACACAGCAGGGGGCAACCCCTACGCATAAAGGAGCTATGCAATGAAAACAATGAAGAGCAAGATTGCCGTGGCGCTTATGGCCGCCGGCCTGAGCGTTAGTGCCGCGGCTGCAGATATCACCGTCGCGTATGATGCGGATCCGGTTTCACTGGACCCTCATGAGCAGCTTTCCGGTGGTACGCTACAGCTATCACACATGGTCTTCGACCCCTTGGTCCGCTTTACCCAAGAGATGGACTTTGAGCCTCGCCTCGCCACGTCTTGGGAGCGTATCGATAATGAAACCGTGCGTTTCAATCTTCGCGAAGGCGTGACGTTCCATTCCGGAAACGCGTTTACTGCCGACGATGTGGTGTGGACCTTTGATCGTTTGAAATCATCCCCCGACTTTAAAGGGATTTTCACCCCAATCGTTGATATCAAAAAAGTCGACGAGCACACGGTGGATGTGGTGACGGACGGTACCTACCCGCTGGTAGAAAACGTCATGACCTACGTGTTCCCGATGGACAGCAAGTTCTACAGTGGTGAGACAGAAGACGGCCGTGATAAATCTGAGCTGAAGAAAAATGGCTCAACCTATGCGTCGACACACCTGTCAGGCACCGGGCCGTATGTGGTTGACGAACGTGAACAAGGCGTGGTTGTCGAGTTTGACCGTAATGAGAATTACTGGGACAAAGACAGCGAAGGCAATGTGGATAACATCACGCTGCGTCCGATCAAAGAAGATGCCACCCGCGTCGCGGCGCTGCTGTCTGGTGATGTCGACATGATTGCGCCTGTTTCTCCTAACGACTATCGCCGTATCGAACGTGCCGACGAGCTGCAATTGGTGACCATGCCAGGGACGCGGGTCATCACCTTCCAAATGAACCAGAGTGTGGTGGATGAGTTTAAAGATCCACGTGTTCGCCAAGCGGTGGCTTATGCGGTCAACAACGAAGGTATCGCGCAGAAGATCATGAAAGGGGCGGCCACGCCCGCGAGCCAGCAAAGCCCAGTCGGGTATGCAGGCTATAATCCTGATCTCGAGCCACGTTATGACCTGGCGAAAGCGAAAAAACTGATGGAAGAGGCCGGTTACCCAGATGGTTTCTCAATCACCATGATTGCCCCTAACAACCGTTACGTGAACGATGAAAAAATCGCTCAAGCGGTGGCGGCAATGATGGCGAAAATTGGTATCAAGGTTGACTTGCAAACCATGCCAAAAGCGCAGTACTGGCCTGAGTTTGATAAGTGCGAAGCGGGCATGCAGATGATCGGTTGGCACCCAGATACAGAAGATTCTGCCAACTTCACCGAGTTCCTCACCATGACACGTGATGCGGACACCGGTAAGGGTCAGTATAACTGTGGCCACTACTCGAACAGCGAAGTGGATAAGCTGGTGATGGAAGCCAACTCAGAAACGGATCTGGAAAAGCGTAGTGCGATGCTGCAAAAGGTCGAGAAGATCCTGTATGACGAAGCGGCCTTCTTACCTCTGCACTGGCAAGATCCATCATGGGCAGCCAAAAATAACGTTAACATCGAGCCGATCGTTAACGGTATGAACTTCCCTTACTTCGGCGATCTAGTGGTCGAGTAATGGACTAAAACAGGGCCCCAACCGCTGGGGCCCTGATTATCCAATCGCTTAGAGGCACACATGGTAACGTTTTTAGTCAAACGTCTGGTACAGGCACTGATTGTGATGTTTGTCATCAGTCTGGTGGCGTTTGCTATCCAAGACAACCTCGGCGACCCCTTGCGGGAGCTGGTGGGGCAATCAGTATCAGAAGCGGAGCGTGATGCGCTGCGTGATGAAATGGGGCTTAACGATCCCTTCTTAACCAAATATACCCGCTTTGTAGGCAAGGCCCTACAAGGGGATTTAGGCAATTCTTATTTCTTTAAGCGTCCAGTCGTGGACGTCATTTTAGATAAATTGGTGGCAACGCTAGAACTCGTGGCGGGGGCGGCACTGATCATTGTCGTGGTGTCGATTCCACTCGGGGTGTACTCGGCGATTCACCCCAATAGCATGCTCACCAAGATAATCATGGGCTTTAGTATCGTGGGTATCTCGATACCTGTCTTCTTGACCGCGATTATGCTCATGTATGTCTTCTCGATTGAGTTGGGCTGGCTGCCTTCTTATGGGCGTGGAGAAACGGCCAATTGGCTTGGCTGGGAGTCCGGCTTTTTCACCCTGGATGGCTTAGCACATTTGGTGCTGCCCTCCGTGTCGCTGGCATCCATCATGCTACCTTTGTTCATTCGCTTGGTGCGCTCTGAAATGCTGGAAGCCTTGGGAACCGAGTATGTGAAATTTGCACGTGCTAAAGGGTTGCCCGAAAACAAGGTTTATTATCAGCATGCGCTGAAGAACACCATGCTGCCGGTGGTAACGGTTGGTGGTGTGCAAATCGGTACTATGATTGCGTATACCATTTTGACCGAGACCGTCTTTCAGTGGCCGGGGACGGGCTTTTTGTTCCTTGAAGCGATTAACCGTGTAGATACGCCGTTGATTACCGCTTACGTGATTTTCGTCGGGCTGATCTTTGTGGTGACCAACACCATTGTCGATCTGCTGTATGGCTTGATTAACCCAACGGTTAACTTAACCGGCAAGGAGGCGTAAGCGATGACACAAGCGAATACAACACCAAGTCGTTGGCAGCGCTTCTTGGACTCTGACTTCTTCTACCACTTTAAGCGTGACAAGGTGGCGATCGCTAGCTTCACCATTTTCATGGTGTTCTTATTGCTCGCGGTCTTTGCGCCCTTAGTGTCCCCAACCAATCCCTATGATTTAATGGCGATTGATATTATGGACTCTGAGCTCCCCCCTGTCTGGATGGAGTGGAGCGATCCGCGCTTTTTGCTCGGCACGGATAACCAAGGGCGAGATATTTTGTCGACCATTATTTATGGTTTGCGGATCTCTTTGACCATAGGTTTGTGTGCCGTCGGCCTGCAGTTGATTCTGGGGACGGTGATTGGTCTGAGTGCCGGCTATTTTGGTGGCCGCATTGATAGCTTTTTTATGCGTATCGCCGATATCCAGCTGTCTTTCTCGACCATGATGGTCGCTATTATTGTCTCAGCGATTTTTAAAGCCAGCTTTGGCAGTGAGTTTTATAGCCAATACGCGATTTTAATGCTGGTGGTGATTATCGGGATTGCCGAGTGGCCACAGTATGCGCGGACCATTCGTGCCTCTGTCCTGGCAGAAAAGAAAAAAGAATATGTGGAAGCAGCGCGAGTGATGGGTTTCCGCTCGCCACGGATCATGTTCCGTCATATTCTTCCCAACTGCTTGTCGCCCATCTTGGTGATTTCAACCGTGCAGGTTGCCAATGCGATTATGTCTGAGGCGGCACTGTCTTTCTTGGGGCTGGGGATGCCTGTCGATCAGCCATCACTAGGCTCATTGATCAGCATCGGTTTTAATTATATTTTCTCCGGCGCGTGGTGGATAACCGCCTTCCCAGGTATTGTGCTGGTCTTACTGGTGCTAGTGATCAATTTGCTCGGCGATTGGCTACGAGATGTTTTCAATCCCAAAATCTACAAAGGGTAAGGAAAATGGCTGCGTTCGCAGCCATTTTTTTGATGGCTGTCTGACAGCTTGGTGATCCCTTGCTTGAGTCAATGTGTGACTTTGCTTAAGCTGAGCAGATTAGATTATCAAGGGAGCGACTCATGGGGCGGTGGCGAGGTTTGGCTGTCAGTGTGGTAGCAGTGTGGGCAATTAGTGCGCCAGTGCGCGCAGAACAGAACCCTTGCGCCATTATCGACCGCCAACAAGGCTGGCCAATCATTGGCGAGACATGTGATATCGGACAAGGGTTGTGGGGCAATCAATCTCCGGATCCGCAGAGCACGGCGTTTTGGGTGCAATGCGGCGCCACGCAAGGCGTGCCATCACGCCAATTCTATCAGTCTCTGCGTCAAGGCTTACCGGACTTGCCGTTTCAAGTGCAGGTGCGTGAGGGCCGAGGACGTTGCTTAATTGGTCCGTATCCTAACCTAGACGTGGCTCAGTTGGTGCTAAAACGGGTTCGTCAATTTGGGCCAACCAAGCAGGCGGTATTAAGACAAACCCGTCAGCCATTGTCGCAACCGGCCGTGATCCGCTTACCGCCGCTGTCTCAAACCCAATCGACCTCGGGAGCTGAAAAGTCGGCGCCGATGGAAACGGCGATTACCTTGAGCCATTTTGGCTTACCAGAGCCAGAAGCTGGCGATAAGCAATACACCGAAAAATCCATGAGTTGGTTGCGTGTCCCTTATGCGCAGGCGGCACCCCGCTGTCAACGTGAAGGGATGGTGTTGGCCTCCCAGCAGGAATTGGTGCAAGTGGCGCAGGCGACAGATCAGCTCCCCATGCGCTTACCGTACTGGGTACAAGGCGCCAAGGGCGTAGATGCTCGAAGTGGCAAAGTGGTGACACGTAACGCCGATGCGGCGCTCAATGTCTTGTGTAAAAAGCGGTAGTCGCTATCCGCAATAATAAGACGCCCCGCAGTGCGGGGCGTTTTTTCTCATTCGAAGGCAATTGACTGACGGCCTTTTCGGCTGGCGGAAATACTATGCCGCGGGAGGTTGTTCAGGCAGTGCTAACTTTAACGCTGTACGTGAGACATCACTCGCGGCTTTTCCCTGATCAAGCTTATCCAACACATCAGCCAAATACGCATAGTCGGTGACGTCGGCACGATACTCCAGGGCTTTCTCAAAGTGGCTGCGCGCATCTTGCCATTTTCCCGACTGCATAAGCAGTTGCCCAAGGGCGCTGTGAAGTACAGGGTTGCGGCTATCTTGCGTGAGCAACTCTTCCAGCATCACCACCGCGGGGTAGTTATCTGGCAATTTTAGCGTCGGGATCAGGGCAATCAAGCGATCATCGGTGCGCTTTTTCAAGGCCTCGCGTAGCAGAATGTAGGCTTCTGAGTCGGCATTGCGCGCCGCCAGATGTTTGACTAACCCCGCTAAGAGTGAAGGCTGGTTGCGTTTGGCTTTAGGGAGTTGGTTCCAATGCGCCAGCAGTCCCTCGGTGCCTTGTTGACTGGCGACATGGGCCATTACACCTAGCTCAGCTCGCTCGTGTAGGGCATCAAATTGCTCATGATCAAGCAGTTGAGCCTTTTTCAAGGTGGGCAGAAGGTTAAGAAGCGCTGACCAATCTTCTAGATGAATATAGGTGTCTTTTAGCAGCGCCAGCATCACCGGGTTGCGAGGATGCTGACGTTTAATCGCACGCAACGAGGCCAAGGCTTCTTCGTGCTGACCACTTTGGCTATGGAGCTGCGCACGAGTCAGGGCGAGAGCCAAGCTATTGGCGTTAAGATCAGCGGCTTGCTGCAGGTATTGGTCACGCGCCTGCAGGTTTTGTCGCTGTTGTGCCGCCTCCGCGGCAGCCAATAAGTTATGCATAGGCGCATCGCTGTGAGGCCGGGCTTTGGCGAGGAGTTTTTCGGCTTTTTTCCACTCCCCTTCGCGTAACTTAATTAAGCCAGTTTGGGTTTGTTGGCGCGCTTTGCGTTGCTTACGGCCGGATAACCAGCCTGTTGCGGTGCTGCTGATGGATAAAAGCTTTCTCAGTAGCCACTCCAGTGCCCATAATACCGCGATTAACATGCCAATCAGTACCAACAAGGTGGTAACACTCATTTCCAGTGTTTGTTCTGCCGCGGAGATCAAAACATAACCTTGCTGTCCGGCTAATTGAGGGCCAACCACCAGCCCTGCCGCCAGCACAAGGACGAGCAAAAGCAACCTAATCATGATTGGCCTCCTGTCAGCGGTGCAATGTCTCGACGCAGTCGGGTATTAATTTCATCACTGACTAGCGACTGGCTTTTCAGTTTTTGCGGCAGGTCGACGCCAATGGTTTGTTGGTTCAGCTCGTCAAGCTGCTCGACAAAGCGGCGAGTGGCATTGGCGTCTTGATTATAAAAGCGCAGTGTCCAGTCTTTTCCCATCTCTAGCGCTTCGTGATACAGGGTATCATTGCCTTCATACACGGCGCGCATTGCTTGATCGAGTTTGTTTTTTAAATTTTCTTGCAGGTAGTAGCTTTGGGTGGGTGATAACAAGGGCACCACGTTGCCGTCACGTTTGCGGTAGGTGACAAAGTTATCGACAAAGTCTTTGACTGAAGTGGTGAGGTTACTTTTCCAGTCATTCACTGACTCAGAGACAATAGGCGTGTCCACCGCCTCGGCGTCGGGAATGACCGCGCTGGCAAGCGGAAGATTTTCGACCCGCTGTTGCATGCTGGTCAAGCGCAGTACAATCCCATCTCTATCAACCCGTTTCACCGCCTTTAACGCGGTGATATCGTCAGCCATCGCCTGGCGAATCGGCATCAAGGACGGGTCGTTGAGCTGAGCAATGCGGTGATCGGCCGCTTCCATCAGGGCAGTGGCGCTTTGTGCATCTTGTTCGAGCCAAATTTTACGCCCAGCCATTCGGATCAGATAGTCGGCTTCTGCCAGTAACCAGTCATTGGGACGTCGGCCTTTCACTTCAGCGACGGCTTTTTGCAAGCTAGATAAACTGCTGTCCTGCTGGTTCAAACGTGTTTGAGTGGTGGCTTTCAGTTGCTCTCGCGCTTGTTCTGCCGCTTGCTTTTGTTGGTTAAGATCTTGTTCAAGGCGCGAGATATGAGATTGTTGCGCGGATACGGTGTTTTGCAACACGGTGGCTTGCTGGTGGCCATGATAAAATACCCAGCCACTGGAGCCGAGGGCTAAGGCGATGGCGATAGCGCCGAGTAATATGCCGCCACGTCCCCCCGATGAGGTTTGGCTGGCTTTTTCAGGCGCCGGCGCATCTGTCGCGTGGGTCTTGGGTGAAGATGGCGTGGTGGCCTTGCTTTGTTTGGTGTCGGTATTTTTGTTGTCAGTCATCCGAAAGTCCCGTTTTACTTAACCTGAGCAGCGTGTTAACCAGTGCATCATTGGCCACGCTGTCAACGGTCGTAATCGTGTCAAAACCAAGCGCAGTGGCTTGATCTTGAATCCTTTTACTGGGCACCAGTATACGGCATTGGCGCAGCCAGTGCTGTCCGCTCAGTGTGATAAGTTGATCAAAGTAGGCTAATTGTTGGCCACTGGTGATAACGACTGTGTCGATAGCGTCATGCGGCCAGCTTACTACTTGCGATACTAAAGGCTCAATCGCCCATTGTCGCCGATAGGTCTCGCAATAGTGAACTTGTGCGCCTTGTGCTTGTAACGTTTGCCCCATCATATCGCGTCCACTCTCCCCGCGCAGAATCACCACTTGCGTCCCTGTCACGGCACTAAAAGGAGCAAGTGTAAGCATGCCTTCGCTGTCTTCTCGGGTGGGGGTCAAGATAGGCTGCCCTGAGACGGCCTGCCACTCGTTGGCAGTGCGTTGCCCAACCGCGACGTAGTGACAGTCAACAGGCCACCTCCCGTTTTGGTGTTGCAAGGCTTGATGAGCAAATGCCACGGCGCGCGGGCTCACTGCGACCAAGATGCTACCGGAAGGCAGTGAGACGAGCAGACTGGCCAGAGACGGTAAGCCTCGCCCCGGCGTAAAACTGACCAGTGGACAGGGGATCGCCGCTAGCCCTTGCTGGGCGAGTAGGGCGACTAACTGACTGCAGTCTGGCTCGGGGCGAACAACAACCGTGGTCATGCGTCGTCTTGATAAAGCTTATCCAAGATTTGACGCGCGCCTTGAGCAAGAAGCTGCTCTGCCAAATCGGTGCCGAGCTGTTCGCCTTTTTCAAGCGGGCCCGTGACTTCGCCACGTAAAATGGTGGAGCCGTCAGGTTCGCCGACCAACGCACGTAGCCAGATTTTATCGCCTTGAATGTCTGAATAGCTACCAATCGGGACCTGGCAGCCGCCCTCTAGGCGGTTGTTCATTGCGCGCTCACATAAGACGCGCTGCGTGGTGCTGGCATCAGACAAGGGCGCGAGCAAGGTGCGAATGCGTTCATCATCAAGGCGACACTCAATCCCTACGGCGCCTTGGCCGACGGCGGGTAGAATGACTTCTGGTGGGATTTCGCTGCGAATGCGTTCATTCAAACCTAATCGTTTTAAGCCAGCGGCAGCGAGGACAATCGCATCGTACTGGCCGTCATCGAGTTTACCGAGGCGTGTCCCCACGTTGCCCCGTAATGTGTTAATGACCAGATCAGGACGACGCTCGCGCAATTGACACTCGCGGCGCAGGCTAGAGGTACCTACCACCGCGCCTTCAGGTAAGTCGTCAATGCTGTCGTAGTGATTGGAGACAAACGCATCACGTGGGTCGCCGCGTTCACAAATCGTGACCAGCCCTAATCCTTCGGGGAATTCAACCGGGACATCTTTCATTGAGTGCACCGCAATGTCTGCGCGGCCGTCGAGCATGGCTTGTTCAAGCTCTTTAATAAACAAGCCTTTACCACCGATTTTCGCCAAAGGCGTGTCCAGAATCACGTCACCTTTCGTGACCATCGGCACCAGTTCAACCGTTAGCCCCGGGTGAGAGCGCTCTAATGCGTCTTTAACAAATTCAGCTTGCCAGAGAGCCAAAGGGCTTTTGCGCGTGGCAATGCGTACAGGCGTTGAGTACATGGTTTGTTTTCCTTCTTGGTTCATAACACCCATCGTAACATTGGCGCTGGACGACTCGTAATCTCTGCCATGCGGTTTGGCGATTTATGACGGCGTTATGGTCATATAGGTGAAAAAATGTGATCGATAGCGTATTATTTGCGCAAATAATGAGATCTGAAGGCGGCAATATGGCTGACTTACGACTAAGGTAGTAGAGCAAAAAAGTTGATATTGGTCTCAAAAAGCACCTATAGTGCGATGTTGATACCACCACACAGGCATCGGGGTTATTGGCTTTACCCGAGTTGTCGAGAGTGTTACATTGATCACGTTTTGTTATCTGCAATTGGGCGGATACGGTGAAGACAGTAACGTCGACCTGTTGACCGGGATGTCAACGAATCTGGATGATTGCCTTGCAAACATACGTAGAACAGCAAACTGAGCGCATAGAAGCGTTTAACCGCGTGAGAATGGATCGCGCGCGGTCCGCGATGAGCCGTCAGGCGCAAGCTATCTTTGATGTGCTGCCAGTGCTTTTACATCTAAATCACCCCGCATTACCCGGGTTTTGTGGCGACAGCGTGCCTTTCGGTATTGCTGATTACGCGCTCGATGAGACACAACGAGAGTTTGTCTCTGATTGCCTGATCCACTCAAACACCCGCTTCTCTTCTTTAACCGCCTGCGTGGAAGGTCGTGAGCGCCATCCGATCAAAGGCATGTATACCATGGGCAGTACCGGCTCGATGGGGCAAAGCCTCACCAGTGATCTCGATATTTGGGTGTGTATCGATGCCTCTGTAACGGCCGCTCAGCGCGATAAGCTTGATGCCAAATGCATGGCGATCTCGGAATGGGCGTTAAGCCAAGGGATAGAAGCCAATTTTTTTGTGGTTTGTGAGGGGCGCTTTCGTCATCATCTCTCCCAAGCGATGACCAGCGATAACTGTGGCACCAGCCAGCATTTCCTTTTGCTGGACGAGTTTTATCGCTCCTCTATGCGACTCGCCGGGCAAAAGCTGTTGTGGTACATGGTACCACCAGAGATGGAAGGCTGTTATGAAGAGTACGTCGACACACTGGTAGCCGAACATGGCCTTGACCGTCGTGATTGGGTCGATTTTGGCGGCCTGCCGACCATCCCGGCCGAAGAATATTTTGGCTCGAGTTTGTGGCAGCTGTATAAAAGCATTGATTCGCCGTATAAGTCGGTGCTCAAAGCGATTTTGCTCGAGGCCTACTCGTGGCAGTATCCCGGCACCCAGCTTTTGAGTGTGGATGGCAAACGCCGCTTCTATGCAGGCTGGGTCGATGTGTATCAATCTGATGCTTATTATCTGATGCTGGAAAAAGTCACCCGTTACTTGGAGTCGATTGGTGACACGCGCCGTTTAGATTTGGTTCGTCGTTGTTTTTACCTTAAAACCCATGAGAAATTGACCCAGTCCCCAGCGACTGGTTCGGTCGCTTGGCGCCGCGAAGTGCTGCGCTTATTGGCGCGTGAGTGGGGCTGGGATGAACAGGCATTGGCGTATCTCGATAATCGTCGCCATTGGAAAGTCGAGGAAGTACAGCACGCCCACAATGAATTGCTTGATGCTTTGATGCAAAGTTATCGGAACCTGATCCGCTTTGCGCGCCGTAACGACATTACATCCGCGATTAGCCCGCAAGACATCAGCATTCTCGCCCGCAAGCTCTACGCGGCATTTGAAGAGTTGCCGGGTAAAGTCACCTTGCTCAACCCGCAAATTTCGCCAGACTTACACGAACCGGATCTCACCTTTATTCAAGTACCGGAGGGGCGCACTAATGCGCCGGGATGGTATTTGTATAAGCACTCGCTTGATCCGGTCGATATCATCGGTCGTGCCCCACTTGAGCACAACAGCTACCTCTCCAAGCTGGTCGCTTGGGCATTTTTCAATGGGCTGCTAACAGAGTCTACACGCCTGGATACCGTGGTACGCGACGCCGATGTTGATATTGATACCTTGTATCAGCTGGTCAGTGATATTCGTAATACCTTCTCGCTCAACCCTCCACGTCCGACGCTGGATGCGTTGTCGAGCCCATGCGAAATCCGTCAGCTCGCCTTGTTTGTCAACCTGGAGCACGATCCGACATCAGCCTACAAAAAGCCGTCGATGCGCTTTGATTTTAAAAATAGCGATATTTTTAGCTATGGCCCTGAACAAACCTGCTTGGTGGGGAGTGTTGACCTCGTTTACCGCAACTCATGGAACGAAGTGCGCACGCTCAATTACCGTGGCGACGATGCCATTTTGGAAGCGCTAAAAACCATGTTGGGTAAAATGCACCAGGATGCGGTGCCGCCTGAGTCAGTCGATGTGTTCTGTTATTCGAGCAAAATGCGCGGTTTAATCCGAAACTTGGTTTACCAACTGGTGGCTGAGTGCATTGAATTACGTTTAAAGCCGGTTGAAAAAGAGAAGCGTCGTCGTTTTAAAGCCTTACGCATCGGCAAGCAAACTCATGGTTTGTTCTTTGAGCGTCGTGGTGTGTCAGTCCAGCGGTTGGAAAACTCGGTCGACTTTTATCGCTGTATTTCCACCAACAAGGTAAACGGCACGCCAGTGATGGTGGTGGATAATCCGCAGGATGTGCATCCGCCGGAAGTCGTGGATGCGTATGCCAGCGAGGGCTTAGTACAGTTTTTCTTTGAAGATTGTACCAATGGTTACAACCTCTATATTCTCGACGAGAACAATCGGGTGGAAGTGTATCGCCAGTGCAGCGGGGATAAAACCGAAATGGTACAGGGCGTAAACCGTTTTTATACCTCGTCCCACGACCGTTACAGCTACAGCGCGAACTTCATTAACTTTAATTTGCCGCAGTTTTATCAGATTGTCACCGATGACGGGGGCGACACCCAAGCCTTGCCCTTTAAATGTGATGGTCAGTGGCAGCCACCACGTCCGCCTTCTCAAGGCGGGTTTACCGGGCAAGTCGCATCATTTAAGTGAGCATAAGCGCCCGAGCCGCGGGCGCTTATGCGTGACCATGTATCACCAAGAAATAGGTTCGCCAGCGTGCTTGCTGCACTCTTGCTGAACTAAATCCATCAGGATCAAGCCGGTTTTGCTGCAGGTCCACTCGCCGTCTTTGAGGGCGAAGTGGAACCCACCACTTTTTGACGCCACCCAAATTTCTTGCATGGGCTCTTGGCGATTAATGATGATCTGGCTGCCATCATCGAACTCCAGCGTCATCACGTTGCCAACGCTCTCATAATCGATGTCGGCGCCTGAGTCATCGATACCTTCTTCAATGGCCTGCATTTGTAAATCGACCAACTGATGATATTCCGTTGTGTTCATCCCGTTACATCCTATTGCTTTTCATGGTTGTGATGCGATTATAGAGGGCATTGACTCGATAATCACTGGCATTCACTATGCGAAAACTCGTCATTTTACTGATGTTCACTGGCATCATGACACTGACCGGCTGTGGCCAACAAGGGCCCCTGTATTATCCGGACCAACAACCGACGCAAAATCAATAACCAACGACGACAGGGAAGAGCACCTTGGACTATTTCAATTATCAGGACGACGGCCAGCTGTGGGCTGAATCACTGCCCTTGACCCAACTGGCCCACGACCACGGCACGCCCTTGTACGTATACTCGCGTGCCACCTTTGAGCGCCATTGGCACGCGTTTGACCGCGCCGTGGGCGACCACCCGCATTTGGTGTGTTATGCCGTTAAAGCGAACGCCAATATTGGCGTATTAAATGTGCTGGCACGCTTGGGCTCAGGGTTTGATATTGTCTCTCAAGGTGAGCTTGAGCGCGTGCTCGTCGCCGGTGGTGATCCCGCGAAAGTGGTGTTTTCTGGCGTGGGCAAAACGGCCGCAGAGATGCGTCGTGCGCTGGAAGTAGGCATCAAGTGCTTCAATGTGGAATCTCACTCTGAACTCGATCGCTTAAACCAAGTGGCGGGCGAGTTGGGTGTGCAAGCGCCGATATCGCTGCGTATTAACCCCGATGTGGATGCCAATACTCACCCTTATATTTCTACCGGGTTGAAAGACAATAAGTTTGGCATTGCCTTTGATCAAGCGCTGACGAGCTTCCGTTATGCGGCCAGCTTGCCACACCTTAAGGTCGAAGGTATTGATTGCCATATCGGCTCGCAGTTAACCGAGCTAGCGCCTTTTATTGAATCCACTGACCGTTTGCTGGCGCTGATTGATACCTTGGGCGATGAAGGCATTTCTATTCGCCATCTCGATGTGGGTGGCGGCTTAGGCGTGACCTACAGCGACGAGAAACCGCCGCAGCCATCGGAATATGCCAAAGCGCTGTTGGCGCGTTTGGACAATCATCGTCATCTTGAGCTGATTTTTGAGCCGGGCCGTGCGATTGCTGCCAATGCAGGGGTGTTGCTGACCAAGGTCGAATTCCTCAAGCACAGTGAGCACAAAAACTTTGCCATTATCGATGCGGGGATGAACGACTTAATTCGTCCGTCCCTGTATCAAGCCTATCAAGAGATCATTCCCGTGGTGCCGCGCGACGGTGAACCGCAAACCTATGATTTGGTTGGCCCGGTGTGTGAAACGGGTGACTACTTAGGTAAAAATCGCTCGCTGGTGTTAGAAGCAGGCGATTTGCTGGCGGTGCGCTCAGCCGGCGCGTATGGCTTTGTGATGGCGTCAAACTATAACTCACGCTGCCGTCCTGCCGAAGTGATGGTCGATGGCGACCAGGCACACCTTGTGCGCGAGCGCGAGAACTTGGCGTCGTTATGGCAGCTTGAACAGCGCCTACCAGAATAAGGATTGGCATGCAGGTACAGTTTGCAAAAATGCACGGACTGGGCAACGACTTCATGGTGGTTGACTGTGTCACGCAAAACGCGTTCTTTTCGCCGGATCTGATTCGGCGTCTGGCCGATCGTCATCGTGGGGTGGGATTTGATCAGCTTTTAGTGGTTGAGCCGCCCTACGATCCCGAAACAGACTTCCACTACCGAATTTTTAACCCTGACGCATCGGAAGTCTCGCAATGCGGAAACGGTGCGCGCTGCTTTGCGCGCTTTGTGCGAATGAAAGGCCTGACTAATAAGCATCAGATCAGCGTGAGCACCCAAGCCGGTAAAATGCTGCTGCACATTGAAAACGACAATCAAGTACGCGTGAACATGGGCGAGCCGGAGTTCACGCCGGGAAAAATTCCGTTTCGTGCCAACTCGCAAGAGAAAACCTACTTAATGCGGGTGGCGGAGCAGACCTTATTTGTTGGCGCCGTGAGCATGGGCAACCCGCATGTGGTGACCGTGGTTGAGGATGTCGACCACGCCGACGTGGACACCTTGGGGCCGTTACTTGAAAGTCACGAACGCTTCCCTGAGCGGGTCAATGCCGGCTTTATGCAGATCCTTTCACGCAATGCGATTAAGCTTAGAGTGTACGAACGCGGTGCCGGCGAAACCCAAGCCTGTGGCAGTGGCGCGTGTGCCGCGGTTGCGGTCGGGATTATACAAGGCGTGCTGGATGAGCAAGTAACGGTGAGTTTACCCGGTGGAGATCTACGCATTCGCTGGCGTGGGCCGGGCCATCCCTTATCAATGACAGGCCCAGCGACACATGTATTTGATGGACAATTGCAATTATGAATGATGGGGTAGAAGCCTCGACACTGGAAACCATGCCACTAAGCGACGAGGCGGTGGCGGCGTATTTAAAAGACAATCCAGATTTTTTTATTCGCCATCGCGATTTGCTGACGCAGCTGACCGTGCCACACGGTGAGCAAGGCGCGGTATCGCTGGTGGAGATTCAACTCAAGCGCCTGCGTGAGCGGGTGGCGGAGTTGGAAGAAGACATTACCCAACTGATGAGCCTGGGGGCGAAAAACGATGCGCTGTTTCGAGCTTTTGCTGAAGCGCATCAGGCACTGTTGCGTGCCAACACGCCACAGGCGGTGCAAGCGGCGTTAACGGCACTTAGCAAGCAACTGCAACTGACCGTCAGTTTACGGGTATATGCGCCTATCGATGGGCTGCAGACCATCTCGCGTCAGGCGGTGGATCAATTAAAAAGCCATCATTTTGCTGGTCGTCGTTGCTATCTTGGGCGCTTACGCCGTGTGGATGCAGAAGCGGTGATGGCAACGCCACCGGAGCTAGGCTCTTTTGCGCTGGTACCGATTAAAGGGGAAGGCAAAGAGTGGGGACTGTTGAGCTTTGCAAGCGCAGATGGCGGGCACTTTCAACCAGACATGGACACCCTTTTTATCGAACAGCTGGCCTCGCACTTGGCCATATTATGCAGCCAATGGGCGAAAAAGGGTGAGCGTCAGTGACAGCGGTAACGCCTGACCAAGCTGCTCCCCGTTCACTGACGGTCCCGCTCGACCGCTTTTATCAATATCAGCTCAGCGAACGGGGCCTTAGTGCCCATACGCAACGCAATTATCAGCGCCAGTTAGATAAGATTGTCGACTTTCTGACCGCGCGGGGTATCGCCCATTGGCAAGACGTGGATGCGGATTGGGTGCGACAAATTTCGAGCCAAGCCAAACGCGATGGCCTTAAACCGGGCAGTATTGCGTTGCGGCTGTCCGCACTGCGCAGCTTTTTCGACTACCTCGTTCTCACCGAGCAGCTCGCGGCTAATCCGGCCAAAGGGGTCGCCGCGCCTAAGCAAGGGCGTCAGTTGCCGAAAAACCTTGATGTGGATGAAATGAATCAACTGCTCGAGGTGGATCAAGACGACCCGCTGTCGGTGCGTGATCGGGCGATGATGGAGCTGATGTATGGCGCAGGATTGCGTTTAGCCGAGCTGGTTGATTTAAACGTGCGTGATGTCTCGGTACGTAAAGGGGATTTGCGTGTCACCGGTAAAGGGGAAAAAGAGCGCATCGTGCCTTTTTCCGGCATGGCCAAAACTTGGGTAATGAACTGGCTGAAAGTGCGTAACCAGCTCCTCAAAGGGCCAGAAGAGGCGCTATTTATCTCTAAACTTGGCCAGCGAATTTCGCACCGTAGCGTGCAAAAACGTATGGCGGAGTGGGGACAAAAGCAGGCGGTGAATAGCCACATTAATCCTCACAAACTGCGTCATAGTTTTGCCACTCACATGCTGGAGTCGTCCGGGGATTTGCGCGCAGTGCAAGAGCTGCTCGGCCATGCCGATTTAAGTACCACACAAATCTATACCCATTTGGACTTTCAACACTTGGCGAAAGTATATGACGCGGCGCATCCCCGTGCCCGCAGCACAGGGGCTAGCAAACCTCGCGCAGGTAAAAAAAACAACTCGGAGTCGTGATATGAAATTTTATCGTCGCTTAAACGCGTTTGATGCGGTGAGTTTTGACTTGGATGATACCTTGTACGATAACTGGCCGGTGATCGCACGTGCGGAGGCGGCGCTAAACGACTATTTGAGTGAGCACTGCCCGCCGCTCGCCGCGCTTGATAAAGCCACACTTGCGGGATTTCGCCGCCAAGCCCGTGACCAGAACCCTGCCCAACGCTTTGATGTTACCGCGATGCGGGTTGCCCAGCTGACGCTTGCCGGTGAACATGTTGGTTTAACTGCGGAGAAGGCGCGCGCACAAGCCCAAGCGGCGACCACCTTCTTTTGCGGATATCGCAGTGACTTTACTCCGCCGGCGCAAAGTTTGGCTTACTTAAAAGCCTGGTCCGAGAAACTGCCATTGGTGGCCATCACCAACGGTAACGTCGACACCGATGCGATTGGCCTGACGCCGTTTTTCCAGCATATTTTCCGTGCCGGTGAACACGGGGCGGCCAAGCCGAGTCCAGAGATGTTTGATAAAGCTGCGCAGGCCTTAGGCATCGCCCCGGCGCGTATTTTACATGTGGGCGATCACTTAAGTTCGGATGTAGCTGGCGCGCGCCAAGCGG
The DNA here is from genome assembly GCF_001996015.1 of Salinivibrio sp. ML198. NCBI lineage: Bacteria > Pseudomonadati > Pseudomonadota > Gammaproteobacteria > Vibrionales > Vibrionaceae > Salinivibrio > Salinivibrio sp. ML198. The sequence goes on along the minus strand of NZ_MUEZ01000016.1, from coordinate 60,210 downwards.
GCATGCAAGCATGTTGGATCCGCCCAGAGCGCCAATCCCCCATGATGCATAAAGGACGCACCTTACCGGATGTGGCGATCGACGATTTATCTGAGCTCGATACCCTTATTCAGCAACGGCACCGCTAATGGGTGCCGCTTGGTTTGCGGGTTAGCCAGTTATCGAGGTTAAGCCAACCCGGCCCCCACACACTGACCACCAACAAGATCACGCCCCACATAATGTGGTCATCATAGCCACGCTCCCATAGCAGTGGGTAGGAGGCGACCGCGACGATGTTGAACACAAATAACGCCAACGTCATTGGCCGTGCGAGCAGGCCCAAAGCAACAAATATCGGCAAAATCAGCTCCGCCGCGGTCCCTAAATAAGCGGCCAGCTGCCACGGCAGCAACGGCACTTGATACTCATACTCGAACAGGTATAGGGTGCTGTCCCAATTTTGGTATTTGATCAGCCCGGATTGAAAAAAAATCCACGCTACATAGACGCGACCCACCAGAAGAAGTAGCGGTTGCAGTGGGGTAAGCGCGCGGGCGAAGGTGTGATTGATTGTGGTTAGCCACATGGCTTACTCCTTAGCATTGCAGGCAGTCGTTGGGGTGGTAAATGCATTCATGGCCGCGAGCTCAGACACACATGCCAGTTGCGTCTCTGACAGGGCGCCTAATGGAGTGTGTGGGCAGGCGTTGAGCACACTGACATGATGGGTATTGAGCGCGTACCAATGCACCTTGTCTTGGTTAGCAACCAGTAATAAAGCTTGCGGCTTCTCGACCACCAAGCCTTCGAACTGCTCCGTGGCGATCGCTTGCCACACGTCACTGACTGCGTAGTCGCTTTCAAATAGACGCGCTTGATGGTTGAGCGGTAAACAAACCTGCGCTTGTTGCTCAGGGCTTAGCGACGCGAGCGCGCTGCCTTCAAACGCCGGAGAGGGAGGGGTGAGAGTGAGCACCACTTGCGCCCACTCAAAACGGGCAAGTTCGGCGCAACAAGGCACGGGCTCGATAATATTGGGCAGGACGCGCAAGGTCGCATCGAACTGTGCGCCATAGTCTTCCATCACCCCGGTTTGCGGGGGATGCACCATCGCATGATGACGCGCTACCGCATCAAAACACGCCTCACCCAGTAGTGCACAGGTCTTGGGATACACGCATTTTAGCGTGTCAGTGAGGGTGATCACATAATGGTTGCGATAAATCTGCAATCGCTTGTCAGCGGCAACGCGACCATCTTTTATCGGCAGCGGCTGAGGGTCATCTCGCAATGTGGCAGCAAAGGCCTGCTGCAAGGTTGCCAGCGTCATACCGCCTCCTTATGTCGAGCCAGTCGGTGGTGGGCTTTGGCTGCTTCTGCTAACAATCGCTCGGGCGCGGGCAAGTCGCTATCCCACTCAATGAGGGTGTGGCGAGGGCCGTGGCGGTCAATCCACTGTTGATAGAGCGTCCACACCGCCTCGCTAACCGGCTGGTTATGGGTGTCTATCCAAATTTCTCCTGCGGGGGTGTGTTTGACGGTAAACCCAGCAAGGTGAATTTCTTTCACCGCATGGGCGGGAATCGCGTCAAGGTAGGTGCTGGCGCTGAAATCATGGTTAAACGCGCTGACATGAACGTTATTTAAATCGAGCAGTAAATCGCAGCCCGTGCGAGCGTGTACTTCGGCGAGAAAGTCCCATTCGTGGTAGTCACCCTGAGCAAAGCTTAAATAGCTCGATGGGTTCTCAATCAGCAGAGGACGCTGCAGCGCGTCTTGAACCTGTTGCACATTGGTGCAAAACACCCGCAATGCCTGCTCGGTGTAAGGGAGGGGGAGTAAATCGTGAAAGTGCTGCCCGTCTATCCGGCTCCAACTTAAATGGTCAGACACAAACAGTGGCTCGACGTGTTTGACCAGTGTACACAATTTGTCTAAATGTGCCCGATCAAGCGGCTCGTCGCTCCCCAGCGATAATCCCACGCCATGACAGCTGATGGCGTAATCCTCACGTAACCGCATCAGGGTTGAGAAGGCAGGACGGTGGGGACGGAAATAGTTTTCACTGTGAATTTCTAACCAGCCAAGCTTTGGGCGATATTGGTCGAAGTAGGCGAGATGTGGTTGTCTGAGCCCCACGCCGGTCAAAACGGTTGCCTCATCCATGGTTGCTCCTTGTAGTCAAATGACAAAGCCCGGGGTTAGCCCGGGCGCGCCATATCACGATGACGAGGTACTGCCGCCGGCTAAGCGATCGCATAAGCCTTTTGGTACCATCACAAACGCATCTTTTTGGCCGTCTTCGGTGGAGGTGCCCGCGCAGGAGCTGGTGTTGGTGGCGCAGTCATTTTGTCCGGCTTTGGCGACGCCATAGCATTTTTCTTTTTCTGCCGCATGGGCCGGTGCGCTAGTGAGTGTGGTCGCGCCTACGGCCAGCAATCCTGTGACAGCGGCGGCAACCGCTAGGTTAGTATGTTTCATCATGCTTCCTCTTCTTGTTCCGTGTTGGTGTTATCAGCCCACTGATTGGTGGTGGGCATATAAACCAAGATAGGAAAACACTGCGCAATCTTTCACCACTTAAGCGATTTTTTGCGTGCTGGTGGCTAACCTGCTGAATTATTGTTTAAAAAAGTTGCGTCGGGATCGGGCGCGCAATTTAGTGGCGAGCTGGTATAATCGCTAACCAGTGTATAAATACCCAGTAAAATGGCAGGTGGCGATGGACGTATCAACTCTTCTTGACGGACTCAACGACAAACAGCGTGAAGCCGTGGCCGCGCCGCTCGGCAACCATTTGGTGTTGGCAGGTGCTGGCAGTGGTAAAACCCGGGTGCTGGTTCATCGTATGGCTTGGCTGATGCGGGTCGAAGAGGCATCGCCGTTCTCGGTGATGGCGGTCACCTTCACCAACAAAGCGGCAGCGGAAATGCGCGGTCGTATCGAGCAATTGATGCAAGGCACCGCCTCTGGCATGTGGTGTGGCACCTTCCACGGCATTTGCCATCGTATTCTCCGTGCCCACTATTTAGACGCCAACCTGCCACAAGACTTCCAAATTCTTGATTCAGACGATCAGCAGCGTTTGCTACGTCGGTTAATTAAAGCGCAAAACTTGGATGAAAAACACTGGCCCGCCAAGCAAGCGAGTTGGTATATCAATGGCAAAAAAGATGAAGGCTTGCGCCCCAAGCACATTGATACCCGCCATGATCCGGTTGAAAGTACTTGGCTGCGGATTTATCAGGCTTATCAAGAAGCCTGTGATCGCGCCGGTTTGGTGGATTTTGCCGAGATCTTGCTGCGAACGTTAGAGTTATTGCGCGATAAAGCGGTGATCCGCGAACACTACCAAGCGCGTTTCCAGCACATTTTGGTGGATGAGTTCCAAGATACCAACAACATCCAATATGCGTGGCTGCGTATGATGGCCGGCCAACAGGCGCATGTGATGATTGTCGGTGACGACGACCAATCCATTTACGGTTGGCGTGGCGCGAAAGTCGAAAATATTCAGCGTTTTCTGGATGATTTCACCACCCCGCAGACCATTCGTTTGGAGCAAAACTACCGCTCAACCAGTACGATTTTGCAAGCGGCGAACACCCTGATTGAAAACAATGCCGACCGGATGGGCAAAAGCCTGTGGACCGAGGGCAAAGAGGGTGAGCCCATCTCTGTGTATGCCGGTTTTAATGAGCTGGATGAAGCGCGTTTTGTGGTCGGGAAAATCAAAACCTGGCAAGACGAAGGCGGCGCGCTCACCGACAGCGCGATTTTATACCGCAACAACGCCCAATCTCGGGTGCTGGAAGAAGCCTTAATTCAAGCCGGTCTCCCTTATCGTATCTACGGCGGCATGCGCTTTTTCGAACGTCAGGAAATCAAAGATGCGCTGGCCTATTTACGTTTGATGGCGAATCGCAATGACGATGCGGCGTTTGAGCGGGTGGTAAACACGCCCACTCGGGGGATTGGTGATCGCACCCTTGAGACGCTTCGTGGCGCGGCGCGCGATCGTGGCCAAACCTTATGGCACACGGCCGAGCAAATCTTGGCAGAAAAAGCACTGGCAGGACGCGCAGCCAATGCGCTGGGCCGGTTTATCGAGCTGGTCAATGCGCTAGAAGATGACACCCGTGACATGGCACTGTATCAACAAACCGATGCGGTGATCCGTCACTCCGGCTTGCGCGCCATGTACGAGCAAGAAAAAGGTGAAAAAGCGCAAGCGCGTGTCGATAACTTGGAAGAGTTGGTGACGGCTACGCGCCAATTTACGCCTCCTGAAGAGGCGGAAGCGGAAGGGATGACACCGCTGTCGGCGTTCTTGGCCCATGCCGCCCTTGAGGCCGGTGAAGGCCAAGCGGACGAGTTTGATGATGCGGTCCAATTGATGACCTTACACAGTGCCAAAGGCCTCGAATTCCCCTTAGTCTTTATGGTCGGGGTGGAAGAGGGTATGTTCCCCAGCCAGATGTCAGCCGAAGAAGCGGGCCGCTTAGAAGAAGAGCGTCGCCTTTGCTATGTCGGCATGACGCGAGCGATGGAAAAGCTCTATCTGACCTACGCAGAAATGCGCCGTGTGTACGGCAAAGATATGTTCCATAAGATCTCGCGCTTTATTCGTGAGCTGCCCGAGGCCTGCTTGGAAGAAGTGCGGATGCGTGCCAATGTCTCACGCCCTGCCGCAAGCGGTGGCCGTTTTTCCAAAACGCAGACTCAGGAGAACTTTAACCAAACCGGGTTTAGTTTGGGTCAGCGGGTTCAACACCCTAAATTTGGTGAAGGCACCATCATCAACTTTGAAGGCAGTGGCGGACAAAGCCGCGTGCAAGTTGCCTTTAATGGGGAAGGGATTAAGTGGTTGGTGACTCAGTACGCCAAACTGGAAGCGCTTTAAGCTCGACCGGTTAACGCCAAAAAACGCCCAGCCTCGGCTGGGCGTGTTGGTATTTATCCTATCACCTGCGTTTTTCAGCTGCATCGTTAGCCGAACACGCCGGCTTGCCAAACGACCGCGCCACCTAGCAGCAAAAACAACAACGCACACAGGCCATCGATAACTGGGGCGACTTTGGTGAGCACTTGCTGTACGCGACTGCCTGATAGCAGCCAGGCGAGTGACGAAAACCAGCCTAATGAGAGCAGAAACACCACCGCCACGGCCATGGCTTTGCCGCTGGCAGACATGCTGGCCGGCACCAAGGTACTCATCAACGAAATAAAAAACACCAAGGCTTTCGGATTAAAAAGGTTGGTCAGCACCCCTTTCCAAAAGGCCTGTTTTTGGCCGCGTACCGCAGGCGCATCATTGGCGGTTTGCACTGGCGCTGTGGTGGCGGCGAGCAAACCTTTAATCGCGCTAAGACCTAAATACATCAGCACACTGCCCCCTGCCACCTGCACCCACATAAACAGTTGCGGGTGCTGATGTACCAACAGGCTGATGCCGGTAATGCTCAGTATTGTGTGCGCCAAAATACTGAGCGATAACCCCAGCGCAATCGCCAAGCCAGTGGCACGGCCATAACGGGTCGCATTTTGGAGCACCAAGGCAAAGTCGGGCCCGGGACTGAGCAGCGCAACCATATGTACCCCCGCCAGCGTGGCGAGAATAGCGAACTCATTCATCCTGATTTTCCTGCTGACAAAGGCGTGGTCTCTATCTTGGCTTCTTGCTGTCGTTTCGCTCGATAGGCATCAAAGCTAAATATCGCCAAGGCGGCCCAAATAAAGGCAAAGGTGGTGGCTTTATCTGGGGTAAAGGGTTCGTCATACAAGCCGACGGCAAGTAAAAACATTAAGCTGGGGCCGATATATTGGAAAAAGCCCAATACCGTCAAGGGTAAGCGGGTGGCGGCGCCGGTAAAGCACAGTAAAGGCACCGTCGTGATCAAACCGGCAGCGGCCAGTAGCATATTCAGGCTGATGGGATTATCGAGCAGGTTGGCGCTGGGTGTATCGGCAAACTGCCACAGATAAATCAGCGCAACGGGCAAGAGTGTGCAGGTCTCCACAAACAAACCCGGCACCGCAGGGAGATTGATTTTTTTGCGCAGTAAGCCGTAAATCGCAAAACTGTTGGCCAGCACCAACGCAATCCAAGGCAGTGAACCAAAGGTGATCAGTTGTACTAATACCCCTACCAACGCTAGCGCGGCCGCAAGCCACTGTAGACGGCGGAAACGCTCACCAAGAAAGATCATCCCCAGCGCTACGTTCACCAGTGGATTAATGTAGTAGCCAAGGCTGGCATCTAGCATGCGGTTATTGACAATCGCCCAGATAAAAATCAGCCAATTACAGCCAATAAAGCAAGAGGTGAGCATCAACATCAACAGCTTTTTCGGCTCGCGGATAATCGGCTTGAGCTGATAAAAACGACGGGTGAAAAAAAGCAGTAATGCCAAAAAAACAAACGACCACAATACCCGGTGCGCTAAAATTTCCGGCGCCGGAATATGGTTGACCGTTTTAAAGTACATGGGGGCGATACCCCACATAATGTAGGCCGCAAGGGCCAGTAACACGCCTTGGCGTGTGCGTTTTGGATCAGGAATCACAGCGCAGTCTCGTTATAAGTGTCGGTCAGGGATGAACACGAACGTGTGCATGTTGCCTAGATGTAACAAGTTGTAAGGGCGGGCGCAAGCACCTTTCTCTGTGCTCAGGGTTTCATCGCTTACGGGGTGTCGGTAGAATGAGCGCCAGTTTGAGTAATGAGCTTGATTATGTCCGCCACCCCCGCCCATGCCGATGCGTCAACCGAAACTGACGTCGCTACCGCTGATCCTGCCATGAGTCCTGCCCATCAGGTACTCAAAGCAGTGTTTGGTTATCACCAGTTCCGCGAGGGTCAGCAAGCGGTGATTGATGCGGCGATTGCGGGGCGTGACGCCTTGGTGATTATGCCGACCGGGGGCGGGAAATCACTGTGCTATCAGATCCCTGCGTTGGTGCGCACTGGCTTGACCGTGGTGATTTCACCTTTGATTTCATTGATGAAAGATCAGGTTGACCAGCTTAATGCCAATGGTGTTGCCGCGGCGTGTTTAAACTCAGCGATGACGCCTGAGGCGCAAGCGGACACCTTGCGCACGTTAAATCAGGGGGAGGTGAAGCTACTCTATGTGTCGCCTGAGCGCGCGTTAGGGCGCGACTTTATCCATCGCTTAACGGAGTGGCAACTGGCGTTGATTGCGGTCGACGAAGCGCACTGTATTTCCCAATGGGGCCATGACTTTCGCCGCGAATATGCCTCTTTAGGCCAGCTCAAACAGCACTTTCCTGATGTGCCTGTGATGGCGCTGACAGCCACCGCGGATGCCACCACGCGCGAGGATATTTTATCCCGCCTTGCTCTGCACGATCCCTTGGTGCATCTGGGTAGCTTTGACCGCCCTAACATTCGCTACACCTTGCTGGAAAAGCACAAACCTTTGGCGCAATTGGTGCAGTTTCTGAGCGGTCAACGCGGCCAATCAGGGATTGTCTATTGCAATAGCCGTAAGCGGGTTGAGCAGGTCACTCAAAAACTGTGTGATAACAATATGCTCGCCGCTGCCTACCATGCGGGAATGAGCACTGAGGCGCGCGGCTCTGTGCAAGAGGCGTTTCAACGTGACGATGTCAACATTGTGGTGGCGACTGTGGCGTTTGGGATGGGGATCAATAAGCCCAATGTCCGCTTTGTGGTGCACTATGATGTGCCGCGCAATATTGAATCTTACTACCAAGAAACCGGCCGAGCAGGGCGAGATGGACTGCCGGCTGAAGCGGTGTTGTTGTATGACCCCTCCGATATGGGATGGCTCCATCGCTGCTTGGAAGAAAAGCCGGATGGGCCCCAAAAGCAGGTCGAAAGCCATAAACTGACCGCGATGGGCGCGTTTGCTGAAGCGCAAACCTGTCGCCGTTTAGTGCTCCTAAACTACTTTGGCGAGCATCGCCAAACCCCTTGTGGCAACTGTGATATTTGTCTCGACCCACCCACCCATTTTGATGGCACCGAACAAGCACAAAAAGCGCTGTCGTGCGTGTACCGTGTTAACCAAAGCTTCGGGGTTGGATATGTGGTGGAAGTGTTGCGCGGGATGCAAAATCAGCGCATTAAAGATCATGGTCACGACAAGCTCTCTACCTATGGCATCGGGCGAGAGTGGAGCCATGAATACTGGGTGAGTATTATTCGCCAATTGATCCACCGCGGTTATCTGGTGCAAAACATTGCCCGTAGTTCGGTGCTGCAGTTGACCGAACAAGCGCGACCATTGCTGCGCAGCGAGATTGCCCTCGAGCTGGCGGTGCCGCGTATTGGCCTCAGCCCTCGCACCAAAGCCAACAAGCTGAGCCAGCGCCATTACGATAAAAAACTGTTTGCCAAGCTGCGTAAGTTACGGAAAGCCATTGCTGACGAAGAAGATATTCCGCCTTACGTGGTATTTAACGATGCCAGTTTGATGGAAATGGCCGAGATGCTGCCGTCATCTCAAGCAGAGCTCCTGGCGGTGAGTGGCGTGGGGCAGCGCAAGCTAGAAAAATTCGGCGATGCATTTTTGGACTTAATTGATGATCATCTCAGTGTGAGTGAATTTGGTTATGGTACCGAGTAACTGGCAACTGATGGCGTCCGACGGCGCCTTGGCGTTTTATCAGCCGCAGCTGGATGCGGATAATGCTAAAGAAGTCTGTCAGCCATTGTTAGAAACCCTCGCAGCCTCTGTGCTTGAGTGGCAACAAGACGCTGACATGATGACCTGGCTGATTGATTTTGAAGGCACGCGCTTGATGCTTAAAGCGGCACATTATACCCAGAGCGTGTGGTTAGAAGCGCTGGATGAGGAGGGCGACGAGGTGATTAGCTTTTTGCGCCGCTGGTGGACGCGTCATCCGCCTCTCTAAATTGCACTGGCACCGTCGATTGATTGCTGTATAATTCGCCACCTCGCGCTACCTGCAGACAGGTAGCTAAGTTTTTTGGGTTCCCTCGCCCCCAATAACAAAAAGGTGCACTATGAGCCACTTTTCTCTTGCTCAGCAGCGTAAAGCGCTGGGCTACCTCGTGATTTTTCATTTACTGATCATTGCCTCCAGCAACTACTTGGTGCAGATCCCCTTTACGGTATGGGGGTTTCATACCACGTGGGGAGCGTTTACCTTTCCGTTTATTTTCTTGGCGACGGATTTAACGGTCAGGATCTATGGTCCAGCATTGGCACGCCGTATTATCTTGCTGGTCATGGTACCTTCGCTGCTGATTTCTTACGTATTATCCGTCTTGTTTTACCAAGGCAGCTATCAAGGCATGGAACAGCTGGGTACGTTTAATCTCACCGTTGCGCGAATTGCGATTGCCAGCTTTATGGCTTATCTGCTCGGCCAGATCTTAGATATTCATGTGTTTAACCGGTTACGCCAGCAACGCCAATGGTGGGTCGCGCCGAGTTGTTCTACCTTGTTTGGTAATGCGTCAGACACGCTCGCGTTCTTTGCGATTGCGTTTTACCAAAGCCAGGATGCCTTTATGGCCGAGCATTGGGTTGAAATTGCCTTGGTAGACTATGCCTTTAAGCTGATTATTAGCTTGGGGCTGTTTATTCCTATGTATGGGGTGTTACTCAACTTGATTATTCGACGAATCACACAGGTGACGCCGTCGGCGACGGTACAGCAAACGTCCTAATTAGTAGCAGAATAAAGAGTCGCATCGCGGCTCTTTTTTTACATCAATGCGGGGAGGTGAGATGGAAATTCGTGCTGGGCACTTAGAGGAGGCGGTAACGGTGCTTAACAGCGTGCCCGAGTTGGATGCGGGTGTATCCTTGGAGCAATGCCACGCGCGATTAGCCGGACGCACGGCATTGGTATTGGTGGGATATCTACACGGTGAGCCTGTGGGGGCGAAAATAGGCTATGCCACCAGTGAGACCCAGTTTTATAGCTGGCTCGGCGGAGTGACCAAAGCGGCCCGTGGCAAAGGGGTGGCGAAAGCGCTACTCAAGGCTCAAGAAGCGTGGGTTGATGAGTCGGGTTATCAAACGCTTGCGGTTAAATCACGCAACCGCTTTACCGCGATGGTGTGCATGCTGGTTTGTCATGGCTATCAGATTGTGGCGTTGGAGGAAAAGGGTCAGCCTGCTGACTATCGCCTTTATTTTGAGAAGAAGATCAATAATTGAGCAGTGAATGCAAAATAATCGCATTTTCTTCTTGATGAACGATAATGAGAATGGTTATTATTAACTTGCACTCAGGGCAAGCCCACATGCTTAACCCTGAAGGCACGACATTGCTCACATTGCTTCCAGTGTATTAGCGGGGCGCTTATCAGACAGTGATTAAGTTAGCCTATTTTTGCTAGGCGACACCTCTCGGGGTGTCGCTTTTTTCTTTTCTGGGCAAGGGCTTTTCGAACCTGGGTTGTTGGTGTGATGGCTGTGGGTGCAATGACAGTTTGATGACAGTGAGAGAGTCTGCGCACAAGATCAACAAATGAAAAAGATTCTCAATTAAGTGTTGAAAACGGTAATGAGAATGGTTATTGTTAACTTGTCTTCAGGGCCAAGCCCACATGCTCAGCGCTGAAGGCACGACATTGCTCACATTGCTTCCAGTGTATTGGGGCCAGCAAACTGTTACTAAGACAGCTTTGACTTTGCGCTCACTTGTTATAGCGACGCCCATCTCGGCGTCGCTTTTTTCTTTTCTCTTCTTTGTCTCTTTGTGGATGAGCGTGGCTTAGGCGAGCTCAACCAATTTTTTTACCATACGATTGATACCAACGGCCGCATCAGTGACGGATGTCGCGAGCATATAGGCGGGGGTGGAAAGCAGATGGTGACGTTGGTCTAACACATAATCCGATACCGGACACTCTATATGTTCACCGCCCATACGGTTAAAGGCGGCGGCGATATCGGGCTCATTACCAATGGTGCCTTTGACGCCTTTCGGGTAGATCTGCGGGATCATAATAGGGGCAATACACATATAGCCAGCAGGCTTCTCGGAACGGGCAAAGGCCTGACACACCGCAAACATATCTTGGTGCACCTGAACCGGATCGCCATTGTAGGCAAAATCCGACAAGTTTTTCGCTGCCCCAAAGCCCCCGGGAACCAGTAAGGCGTCGAAGTCATCGGCGTTCAGATCGGTCAGCGGAAGAATATCTCCACGTACAATGCGGCTGGCTTCAGTGAGCACATTACGCGTTTCGCTCATCGCCTCGCCAGTACGATGGTTAATGACATGGTGCTGATCGATATCTGGCGCAAAGCACTGCCATTGGGCATCGTTTTGCTCAAGGGCAAGTAGGGATAACACAGTTTCTTGGATCTCGGCACCGTCAAACACGCCGCAGCCAGATAAGATCACAGCAACCTTTTTCATGACGCTCTCCTTGTATCGGCATTTACAATATTGCAATCAGAGTGGGCAATGCATAAAGCATCGTCTACGCTTAATGGCGTTTGACAGTGTCGCATTGGCCAAGGGCTTATGCGAAATAGTAGTCAAGATCGCAAGATAAATTGGTGATTATCTCCGCAGTTTGTGATGACTTTCTCTGCAACCTTTGACACCGATAGCGATTTCTTTTTCCACACCACAGGATCCTTTTTCGATCAAGATCTAGATCCTGTTTTTTTATTTAAGTTGATGTTTTTATTTAATAAAAAATCAATTTTTCATGCTTGTTTAGACAAAATCAAAATCCTATAAAATAATTACCAACAAAGTTATCCACAGATTGGCGACCTTGTGGGAAAAACCATGGTTAACAGGGGTCGAGACTCGTGGCATGCTTAACGGCTAACGTGTTTAACTGGCGATCAATATTCTGATATGGCAACTCTTCCCGACAATCCGTTAATCCTTGTGGATGGCTCTTCGTATCTTTACCGGGCATACCATGCGTCTCCCAATCTCACTAATAGCCAAGGCGAACCCACTGGCGCGGTGTTTGGGGTGGTGAATATGCTGCGCAGCCTGTTGCGACAGTACCCGCATTCGCATGTGGCGGTGATTTTTGATGCCAAAGGGAAGACGTTCCGTGACGACATGTACGAGCAGTACAAAGCCAACCGTCCACCGATGCCAGAGGATCTACGCGGGCAAATTGAACCTTTGCACAAGATTATCAACGCGATGGGCTTGCCTTTACTGGCGGTAGAGGGCGTGGAAGCCGACGATGTTATCGGCACGCTCGCCACTCAAGCCTCGAAAGCGGGGATGCCGGTGCTTATCAGTACGGGTGACAAAGATATGGCGCAGTTGGTGGATGAGCATGTCACCTTAATCAACACCATGACTAATGTCGTGATGGATCCTGAGGCGGTACGTGAGAAGTATGGTTTCGGCCCTGAGCATATTATTGATTATCTGGCTCTGATGGGCGACAAAGTCGATAATATTCCTGGCGTACCGGGTGTGGGCGATAAAACCGCGACCGCGCTGATTGCCAATCTAGGTGGCTTGGACGATATTTACGCCAACCTTGATAAGATTGCTGAGCTCAGCTTCCGCGGCGCCAAAAGCATGGCGAAGAAATTGACTGAGCATCGAGAAGCCGCTTACCTGTCATATCAACTCGCTACGATTAAATTGGATGTAGCGCTCGATTTCACCCCTGAACAGCTGGTCAAGCAAGCGCCTGATAATGACACCTTGGTGACCATGTATCGTGATTTGCAATTCCGCCGCTGGCTCAAAGAGCTGGATGAAGGTGATGCGCCGGAAGAAGTGGTGTCTGATGAACCTATCTCGCAAGCGGCCACGATTGACCGTAGTGGCTACCAAACGCTATTAACGCGGGACGCACTAGACACTTGGCTGAAGAAAATTCGTGACGCTGAGGTGGTGGCGGTCGATACCGAAACCGATAGTCTCAACTATATGGAAGCCAATCTGGTTGGGATTTCATTTGCCGTCGCGCCAGGTGAAGCGGCCTATGTACCCGTGGCTCATGATTATCTGGAAGCGCCCGCGCAGTTATCGCTGGATGAAGTGCTGGAGGTGTTACGCCCTTGGTTGGAAGACCCTTCAGCGGCGAAAGTTGGCCAGAATCTGAAATATGATGCCAGTGTGTTTGCGCGTCACGGGATCACCTTAAAAGGGATTGCCTATGACACCATGCTGGAGTCGTACGTCTACAACAGTGTCGCGGGACGCCATGACATGGACAGCCTCGCTGAGCGCTACTTGCAGCACACCTGCATCAGCTTTGAAGAGATAGCGGGGAAAGGCAAGAAACAACTGACCTTTAATCAAATTCCTCTTGAGCAAGCGGCGCCTTATGCGGCGGAAGATGCCGATATTACGTTGCGTTTGCACCAATACCTGATTGGTAAAGTCACCAGTGACGAGAAACTGAAAACCATTTTTGAGTGCTATGAGATGCCGTTAGTCAGCGTGTTGTCGCGTATGGAACGTCATGGTGTGCTAATCGATAAAGACAAGCTGGCGACCCAATCAGAGGCGCTACATACTCGCTTGATTGAGCTTGAGCGTGAAGCGTTTGAGATTGCTGGTGAGGAGTTCAACTTAAGCTCGCCCAAGCAACTACAAGCGATTTTGTTCGAGAAAATGGGCCTGCCGGTGGTAAAGAAAACCCCATCAGGCAGCCCCTCAACCAATGAAGAAGTGCTGCAAGAGCTCTCACTCGATTACCCGCTGCCAGCGCGGATTCTGGAATACCGTGGGTTGGCAAAACTCAAATCGACTTACACGGACAAATTGCCGCGCATGATCAATGCGCAAACCGGCCGCGTGCATACCTCGTATCATCAAGCCGTTACTGCAACAGGGCGCTTATCGTCCACCGATCCGAACTTACAAAATATCCCTATTCGTAACGAACAGGGTCGCCGTATTCGAGAAGCCTTCACCGCGGAACCGGATCACACCATTTTGGCGGTCGATTACTCGCAAATCGAATTGCGGATTATGGCGCACTTATCCGGTGATAAAGCCTTGCTAGAAGCCTTCCGTGAGGGCAAAGATATTCACGCCGCCACCGCAGCGGAAGTGATGGGGGTAAGCCTCGATGAAGTCACCAGTGAACAGCGTCGCCGCGCCAAAGCAATCAACTTTGGCCTGATTTATGGCATGAGTGCCTTTGGCTTATCTCGTCAATTAGGGATTGGTCGCCATGAAGCACAAAGCTATATGGATACTTACTTTGAGCGTTATCCAGGCGTGAAGGCCTACATGGACCGCACCCGTGAACAAGCAGCGGAAAAAGGCTATGTGGAAACCATTTTTGGTCGTCGCCTCTATTTGCCAGAAATTAAATCGCGTAATGGCATGCGTCGTAAAGGGGCAGAGCGCGCGGCAATCAATGCGCCGATGCAAGGAACCGCCGCCGATATTATCAAGCGTGCGATGATACTGGTTGATCAATGGATTCAAGCCAATGCGGCGGATGATGCTCGCCTAGTGATGCAAGTTCACGATGAACTGGTGTTGGAAGTCAAAACGTCATCAATGTCCAAAGTTGAAAGCCAAGTACGGAAATTGATGGCATCAGCGGCTGACTTGGATGTCCCTTTGATTGCCGAAGCCGGTTTCGGAGATAACTGGGGAGAAGCCCACTAAGTTCAGGGTTTTTATTGACCTTTCTGTCGTTTTATACCGAAAGCCGATATTTTTATCGGCTTTTTTTTGGTCACTATCCACCTGATCTTTGGCGTTTTTACTCTAAACCGCCTTATTTTTATGAAAAAAAATTACGTAAGATACTTTTCAATACTGAGTGATTGATATACAGTTAACAACGTAGGGTACAGAGGTAAGATGTTCTATCTTTCAGACCTTTTGTTTCACGTTATTGGATTTGGCTGATTCAGCAGCCCCAGTCAGGATACTGACTGGGGCTTTTTTTATTGGCTAATCGTCAACGCGATGAGTCGACCCTGCCACTGCCTTTTTTGTGTTTTGCTGATTCGCATCATCCCATTCTTTTCAAAAAAATTAGAGTAATTACTTTAATTATGGCTGGAGGCTTGGTTATAATGCGCACAGCTTCTTGTTCTTTATGTGTCTATGGGGGCTGATTGAGCTCGCTTACGCACAAAGATTCGCCGACTCTCGTATTGAGGGTCGGCTTTTTTTTATCTGCGTAAGCGACAGGTGGGCCCTATCCGTCCAAGAGGGTTAATCGGTTGGCTGTGGGTCGTCTGCGATCACCGGCGGTGTTTGTTGATACCAAGCGTCTAGTTTACGGCGCAATTTGTCGACGCCCATCCCTTTGAGCGATGAGTACAACTCGACCTCAACATCCCCGCAAAAGGCCAGTGACGCTTCGCGGATTTTCATCAGTTGCTGCTTACGTGCCCCTGATTTCAATTTGTCGGCTTTGGTCAGTAGCACTAACACCGGTAAGTGAGATTCAACCGCCCAGTAAATCAGTTGCTGATCCAAGTCTTTCATCGGATGACGAATATCCATCAAGACCACTAATCCGCCAAGTTGATCACGTTTTTGTAAATATTCTCCCAGCGAACGCTGCCACTTCTCTTTCATTTCCAACGGGACTTGGGCATAACCATAACCAGGTAGGTCGACAATGTGACACCCTTCGTCCACTTTAAAGAGGTTAATTAATTGTGTGCGCCCGGGTGTCTTACTGGTCTTTGCTAGGCTCTTTTGGTCACAAAGACGGTTAAGGGAGCTAGACTTACCGGCGTTGGAACGGCCAGCAAACGCAATCTCTATCCCCGTATTATCAGGAAGATGGCGAATGTCGGGTGCGCTGGTAACAAACTGGGTGTTACGGTAATTAAGTGATTGCTCCACTGTTAACTCCGTCTCGTCTTGGTGTAGTAGACTGATTACTTTTGTGTGAATTTGTGTAAAATAACCGTGCTCGGTTTTTGATCGGTAATTGTACCATGACGGTAACTAAGTAGTGGTACTGGAAGCTTGATAATTATAAACGGAATGTCATGAAGAAATTAGCGCTAATATTGACTCTCCTCGCCAGCACTTCAGTCTGGGCCCAAGGAGATGCTGAAGCGGGCAAAGCAAAATCCAATACCTGTGTCGCCTGTCACGGTGCTGACGGTAACAGTGTTTTGCCTGATTACCCAAACTTGGCGGGTCAGCACGCCAACTATCTAGAGAAACAACTGAAAGAATTTAAGCTCGGCGCGCAAAGCGGCGGTGAGCAGGGGCGTTATAACGCTGTGATGGCTGGTATGGTGGCACCGCTCTCTGAGCAGGACATGGCAGACTTAGCGGCTTACTATGCAACCTTAACACCCAAGCCTGGCACCACGCCCGAAACGGCCATCGAAGTAGGCCGTCAGCTCTACATGGCGGGCGATCCGGAGCGCGGTATTGCAGCCTGTACAGCCTGTCATGGTCCTCGCGGGAATGGCACCCCTTCTTCTGGTTTCCCGAAAATTTCTGGCCAGCCTGCGAAGTATCTAGCCAGTCAGTTGAAAATGTTCCGTGCCGGAGAGCGTCATAATGATATGAACAAAATGATGCGCTCGGTTGCGGCGAAACTGACGGACAAGGAAATTGATGCACTGTCTAACTACTTAGGCGGGCTTCACTAATAACCGAGCTGTCCAACGAAAACGGTGGCGTAATGTACGCCACCGTTTTTTTTATCTCTTCCATTTATGCGACAGTCTATGACGCTTGGCACGCATTTTGTCAGTACATCACTGATAGCGAAAACGGCGACCTTCTGCGTAAGAGATTGGCTATTCTCTTGCAAGAAAAACACGTCATTTTTTGAAAGACATATTTTAGGTTTATTTAAAATCAGTCAGTTACCTCTGTGTCTTGTTTCCTGACTCAATATTTTATGGCTGGCATTCTAGGCAGTCGCGCTCATTGCGATATGCTACCACTATCAACAGGACGTTGGTCTTAAGGACAAGTGATTGAGCCAAGCAAGGCACATGAGCACCAGGACGGTCTGACCACAGGATGTGGATGTTGCCAAGGTAGGCGCACAAGGACGACGTGACACAGGATGTGTGGTGGGTGTCGAACGACAAGGACGCAGGAAGCGACTGACACGCAGGTATGCGACCCACGATAACAGGACGTTGATACTAAGGCGCCAAGCGCCATGAGTCAGGGATGAACAAGGTACCAGGACGGACACTATCCGCTTATTATCGCAAGCGCGATACGCGACAGGCTTTATGCCTGTCGCTTTTTTATTGACCCACTTTCTGCTACATTCGCGCCAGCTTTTGGCATAGATGAATGATATGCAGCATTGCCCTTTATGTGAGCACACAACAACCCATCTTTATCATACCGACAAACGCAGAGCATACCTTCAGTGCGCGGCGTGCGCGTTGGTGTTTGTTGAGCGCCAGGCATTGCTCGCGCCTGAAAATGAGAAAGCTATCTATGACTTACACCAAAATCACCCTGAGGATGACGGTTATCAGCGTTTTTTATCGCGCGTGATCAACCCTTTACTCGACCGCTTATCGGTGCCAGCAAAGGGATTAGATTTTGGTTGTGGTCCTGGGCCTGTCTTGGCCAGTATGCTGCGAAACGCAGGGCATGATGTCGCCTGCTATGATCCCTTCTATGCGCCACAAACCGACGTACTGGATGCACATTATGACTTTATTACCTGTACGGAGGCCATCGAGCATTTCTATTGGCCAAAGGTGCAATGGCAGCAGTGGTTGTCGATGCTCAAGCCGGGGGGTTACTTGGGCATCATGACCAAGCTGGTTAAAGATCCAGACGCTTTTTCACGCTGGCACTATAAGAATGATCTGACGCATGTCAGCTTTTTTAGCCGATATACATTCCAGTTTTTAGCTCACCAAGCGGGGTTGGAACTGACGTTTATCGGCAACGACGTAATTTTAATGAGGAAACCAGAGTCATGACGCGTAAAAAGAAAACGCGCCGCGTAGGATCGGAAGGCCCGGCGCAATACGTAGATAAGAATCAGAACGAGCAAGACCGCATTGCGCGAATGCTGAAAAAGCAAAAAAAGCGTAAAGGCAAAAAAGCCGGCTCGCGTCATTCAGAAGAAGACAACAAGCAAGTGCGTCGCAGCGGTGGCAAAAAAGACCCGCGCATAGGCAGTAAAAAGCCGATCCCATTGGGTACGGATGCAGAAAAACCTAAGCAACCCAAGCTCACACCAGAGCAAGAGCTCGCCAAGCTTGAGCAAGATCCACAATTGAACGTGTTGTTGGATAGAATCGAAAATGGCGAGAAATTAGGGGCGGGTTTACAAGCTTATGTGGATGAGAAGCTGGATCGGATTGAGGTGCTGATGGATAAACTGGGCCTGCTTGCCGACGATAACGAGTTGGATGATGACGACGACCTGCTGGCTAAATTTGAGCAACAGGACGATTAACAAGGAGTAACCGGTGCAGGAGTGGATCTGGATATTGGCAGGACTTGGGGCGCTCATTATTTTAGCGCTATCGGTTTACGCAGGCGTATTGCTGGCGAAGTTAAAGCGACAAACCAAGTGGCAAGCCGAGATGAAAGAGGCAGCGATCAACCAACGCAATGACAAAATCATTGAGAGTGTTGATGTGATTGCGTTTGCCGCACTACAGAATCAATGCGATTTATCGGAGGCTGCGATCCGCCTTTACATGATCATGGATCATCTACAAGGCGATAAACGGGTTGCGTTTGATAGCTGCTACCCGGCCTTGTTTGAACTGTATGAGGCGGTAAAAGATACCCCTCGCGGTGAGGCAAGGAAGGGATTGAAAAAGAATGAGCGCATGCGACTCGACTTAGACCGAGCCAAACATGAAGCGCGTTTGGAAGAGGCGATAAAAGTTGAGCTTGCGGAAATCCTCGCCTTCACCGGCGCGCGTCACATCCCTGATCATATCCTCACGCACTAAGTGTGACTGCCTGGAATGCAGCCTATCGTGGCTGCTTTCCTCTGTCATTTTGCCTCAATACCCTTATAATTATTGGGCGAAAATCGATCTCACCGACACTTTCGCAACACCAGTGCGGGTAGTGCTAAACACCTTACTCAAGGCTGTGGCACACTAGACGCTGTTACTCCTTTCCTAAGCGCTTTTGCGGAATGTAAGCCATGTCATCACCACAAATCATTTGGGATCAAGCCCTTATCAATAAGTACAACTATTCAGGGCCCCGTTATACGTCGTATCCGACGGCACTCGAATTTCATGAGGCGTTTGCGCCCGCGGAATTTGATATGGCGTGTAGTCAGTACCCTGAGCGCCCGTTGTCGTTGTATGTGCATATCCCGTTTTGCCATAAACTTTGTTATTACTGTGGCTGCAATAAAGTGGTGACACGGCATCAACACAAGGCGGATGAGTATCTAGATGCGCTTGAGCACGAAATCCGTCAGCGTGCTTTCTTGCTGGGTTCACGTCGAGTGACTCAGCTGCATTGGGGCGGTGGCACGCCCACCTTTCTCACCAAGGCGCAAATCTCCCGCTTAATGGGATTGTTGCGTCAAGAGTTTGGTTTTGAGCGCGATGCGGAAATCAGCATTGAAGTCGACCCGCGCGAAATTCCACTCGATATGCTCGATCACCTGCGGAGCGAAGGTTTCAATCGCATCAGTATCGGGGTGCAAGACTTTGATAAAAAAGTGCAGCAGCTGGTCAATCGCGAGCAAGATGAAGACTTTATTCACGCCTTGGTTGAACGTGCCCGTGAACTGGGCTTCCGCTCCACCAACCTCGATTTGATTTATGGCTTGCCCAGCCAATCTCCAGAGGGGTTTGCCAAAACCTTAGCGCAAGTTTTGACGATGCGTCCGGGTCGACTCTCAGTGTTTAATTACGCGCACTTGCCTAATTTGTTCGCGGCGCAGCGCAAAATCAAAGAAGAGGATTTACCGTCTCCGGACGCCAAGCTCACCATGTTGCAAGACACCATCAATACGTTAACAGGGGCAGGCTATCAGTTTATCGGGATGGATCACTTTGCTCTGCCTGATGATGAGCTGGCGGTGGCGCAGAGAGAAGGGCGTTTACATCGCAACTTCCAAGGCTATACCACGCAAGGTGACTGTGATCTGCTCGGACTCGGCGTATCGGCGATTTCGATGATTGGTGATTGTTACGCGCAGAACCAAAAAGAGATGAAAGCGTATTATCAGCAAGTGAATGCTGAACGCCATGCACTGTTTAAAGGCGTGATGCTTGAGCCGGATGATCGCATTCGTCGTGATGTCATAAAAGCGCTGATGTGTAACTTCACCTTAGAAAAAGCGGACATTGCGACACGTTACCAGATAGATTTTGATCAGTATTTTGCTGAAGATCTGGCGTTACTGCAGTGCTTTATTGATGACGAGTTGGTGCAAGTGACCGATCAAACGATTACGGTGACCAAAACAGGCCGTATGCTGATCCGCAATATCTGTATGAGCTTTGATGTTTATTTGCGAGATAGAGCGCGTCAGCAACAGTTTTCGCGGGTGATTTAGCCGTAAAAAAACCGCCAAATGGCGGTTTTTTTACGGCGCGAGGCTCGCGTGGAGAGGCTCTACGGCGACCTAGCGTGTTGCCGCGTGGGCTGTCAGTGCGGATTTCTCGCTATCAGACAAGAAAGCAATCGAAAGACCATTTTCTTGCAATGTGGTGATTTGCGCAGGGGTTAAGCCTGCGGCAGGGGCAGCCACTTCATACTCATAGGGCAGCTCAATGCCTTCTACCGCTGGGTCGTCGGTATTCAAGGACGCCAAAATGCCATGGTCGAGGAATTGACGCACAGGATGTTGTGCGAGATCGGCAATGGTGCTGGTTTGGATGTTTGACGTCAGGCAAGTTTCGATACCTATCTGGTGTTTAGCCAAATAATCCATCAGCGCTGGGTCCTCTATTGCCTTGACCCCGTGACCGATTCGGGTGGCGCCGAGCTCATTGATTGCCTGCCACATACTGGCGGCGCCAGCGGCTTCGCCAGCGTGCACGGTGACTTGCAGGTCGCTGGCCCGTACTTTGGCAAAGTGCTCGGTGAATTGGTCACCTGGTTGGCCCAGCTCATCTCCGGCCAGATCGATGGCGACTAAGTGTGATTTTTGCGTCAGTAGCGCATCGAGCTCGGCCATACATGCTTGCGTGCCGAAAGTACGGCTCATGATACCAATCAAGTTGGTTTTCACGCCAAAGTCGCGGCTACCCGCCTGCACACCATCTACCACGGCTTCTACCACCCCTTCGAGGGGGAGCTGATGCTTCAGCGCCATGTAGTAGGGCGAAAAGCGCAACTCGGCATAATCAATTTGAGCGTTTAAGGCATCTTCTACGTTTTCGTAGGCGACGCGGCGGACGGCATCTAAATCACCTAATACTGCCACGCCCCAATCGAGCTTAGACAGGAACGCGACCAAATCGGGTTCGGTCTCAACCACTTGCACATGTGGGCGCAATGACTCGATATCAGTAGCGGGTAGCGGCATCGCAAATTTTTGCCCTAATGCCAAAATGGTTTCGATACGAATATTGCCGTCTAGGTGGCGGTGTAAATCCGTCACGGGTAAGTCTTTTCTTATCATCATCGGTTCCCAGCAGGTGAGTTGGGGCTCAGTATAGCGAGTGACCTGCTCATCGTCAGTAGTCAGTGTGTCGATGGCGTGACAGCTATCGCGTGGGGAGCTTGTCCGTTACCCGTTCTGTTGGTTGTTCGGTGAGGGGCAGCGGTTTGGCAAACAAGAAACCTTGTGCAAAATGGCAACCGATGTCGCGCAGACGCTCGGCTTCTTCCTGGGTTTCTATCCCTTCGGCCACTAGGTGTACATCCATGCCACGTGTCATGGCAACCACGGCTTCAATGATGCGTTGGTTGGTGCTGTTTTCAGTCATCGAGTGAACGAAGCTGCGATCAATCTTAAGGCTATCAAACGCCATTTGGTGAAGGTATGCCAGCGATGAATAGCCGGTGCCAAAGTCATCGATAGCAATTTTAATTCCCAGCGCACGGATTTTGGTTAACCCTGAAGTTGCCAAGTGTTCGTGGCTCATCAGCTGTGACTCAGTGATCTCCAAGGTTAAATTATCCGCTGGCAGTTGAGTACGATCCAGCACGCTTTGCAGTTTGTCGATAAAGTCGGCCGACAGTAGCTGACGAGCGGATAAGTTCACGTGTAGCTGATAATTGGCTGGCCATAAGCCTTTTTGAATCTGCGCCACGGTGTCATAGGCGGCTTGCTCAAGTACCTGCATGCCGATTTGATTAATCAAGCCACTTTGTTCGGCCACGGGAATGAATTCAGCCGGGGAGACCATGCCGCGTGTAGGGTGGCGCCAGCGCACCAAGGCTTCTGCGCCGCAGAACCGGCCATCAAGCAAGCGGACAAAGGGTTGATAATAGACCTCAAACTGGTGATGCTGAACGGCGTGATGAAGCTCGAGGAGAAGCCGTGATTGCTCTTGAATCCGTGCCTGCATATTGGCTTCAAAGTACACGTACATCGCTGTTTCACTGCGTTTGGCTTCACTCAATGCGAGACCAGCGTGATCAAGGCCTTCATAGATGGCATCGCCAAAGGTGTAGCCAAAGACTACGCCCGCACATGCGTCGACCAGGACATCATCGTTGCCAATGGTGACGGGGCGCTTAAATAAACTCAGTAACTGATCGACCAATGCCTCTGATTGCGTTCGGTTAGTGGTATTGGGCGCGAGAACGGCGAACTCATCGCCACGTACGCGTGCCAGTAGCATCCCAGAGCCATCGGAGAGGGCGCTGAGTCGATCGGCAATCGCGCATAAAAGCGTGTCCCCGCCTTCTTGTCCCAGGCTGTCATTAATATTACGAAAGCCATTGATCCCCAAAATCACCAAGGTATTGGGAGCGTGATAGCGTAAGCCCGTGGCCTGTTCAATCAAGCCTTCCCGCGTATAAAGTTGCGTGAGGTTATCTTGGCGGACTTGTTGGCGCAGCGCATCGAAAGAGTGCTGCAATTTGACCGACATATTGTTAAACGCTTCTTTGAGTATCGCGATTTCCCGCAGGCTTGCGGGTGTATTAATGCGGTAAGTCAAATTGCCGGATGCCAGTTTGGCTGCCGCTTCAGCGGTGTCTCTCAATGGGCGAGTCAGTTGGCGTATAATGAAATACACCACCGCAAGCCCGACCAGTGCCATGGCTACCACCAGATAAATGCTGATTTCTTGCTGGCTAAGAAGGTTTTTTAACAGTAGCTGATCGGGCAGTGCGACCACCACATACCACTGATGCTGAAAGGGAGCGGGCATCGCCACTTTTTTAATGGTGCCATAAAAATGGCCCTTATCGGCAATATCGAAATTAAAGGGCTTGCCTAAACGGCTGGGGTCGGGCGGCCACGCATTTGCGACCTGGCTAATCGTATTGTCGAGGACTGGATTATGGGTAATTTCAGGAAAATGCAAGATATTGCTGGGGCTCTCTTGGCCACTGTGGGCGACCATTCGGCCCTCATCGTCGACAATAAATAATGCCCCGCCGAGCTTTTGTTGACGTTCGCTGAGGAAGCGGTTAAACGCATTGAGCTTGATGTCGCTGGCGACCACGCCCCACACATTATCATCGACCATCACCGGGGCGATGGCCGATAAGGAGACTTCACCAACTTCATCGGCATCACGATAAATGTCGGTCCAGCGCGGTTGCTCGCGATTAAAAGCAGGAATGTACCATGGTCGGATGCGTGGGTCGTAATCGCTGTCTTGGTAAACGACGTTAGCGTTTGGCGTGCGGCCATCAAAAATACGCAGCGTGCCTTGGGTTGCGTCACTCTGCTCCATCAAAATATATTGACCCGCTTGGCTTTTGCGGTAGCCAAAATACGTCCCTTCAGCATCCACCCCAATACTGAGTACCTGCATGTAAGGCATGGCTTGGTAGAGGGAGGTGTAGCTATTGAGAAGATAATCACGCAGCCCTGAGTCAGTCATTGGCGCATCGCCAAGCCGGGCGGCTAGGCTGTCGGCGACAAAGATGTTGGCATTAAAGGGGTGAGCAAGATACTGGCGCAAGTCTCGCTCAATACCGACGGAGTAGTCTTCGAGTAACAATTTGCCGACAAATTGCGAGCTGGCGCGATAGTGGTTGTTGATGGTAATAATGATCACGACCAACGTCAGTGTTAGGACGAGAAACACGGGAAGCATAACGGCAGCGCGTATTGACAATGGGCGTACGTTTCTCATCAGGACAACGACTTCACTCTTATCAGAAAAATAACACGATTGTTGGATTTTACCTCAATCTCTTTACTTAAATTTAGCAGAGGTTCAAAGAGTGTCAGTTTCAATAATGAGTTACGACTCAATATTTAGCTCTTTGAGTTTGCGTGTCAGGGTATTACGTCCCCATCCTAAAATTTTAGCCGCCTCTTGTTTGTGGCCATGAGTGTGCTTGAGCGCCGACTGCAACAAGATGCGTTCGACGCTGGGTAGCGCTTGTTGCAAAATGCCGTGTTGCCCTTGTGTTATCGCATCTTGAGCCCATTGGGTGAGGGCTTGCTGCCAATCATGTGCTTCACTGTCGGCCACCGTGCTGGGCTGGTTGAGCAGTTCCCTTGGGAGATCGGAGGGAAGCACTTCCTTACTGCTGGCCATCACGGTCAGCCATCGGCAGGTGTTTTCTAGCTGGCGGACGTTACCCGGCCAAGGTAACTGGCTCATCATGGTTTCTGTGTCTGGGTGGAGTTGCTTGGCTTCGACATCCAGCTCTTTGGCGGCGCGGGCAAGAAAATGCTGACATAGCTGGGGAATATCTTGGCGCCTATCTTTGAGTGAGGGTAGATGAACGCGGATCACGTTCAAGCGGTGAAACAGGTCGTCTCGGAAACTGCCTTCTGTCACCAAGCGTTCGAGATCTTGGTGGGTAGCCGCGATAATGCGCACATCCACATCGACCGCCGCGTGACCGCCGACCCGATAGAATTGACCATCCGCTAGCACACGCAGTAAACGCGTTTGCACATCCAATGGCATATCGCCAATTTCATCGAGAAATAACGTCCCCCCATTGGCTTGCTCAAAGCGTCCTTGCCTGACCGCGTTGGCCCCAGTAAATGCGCCTTTTTCATGACCGAACAGCTCGGACTCAATCAAGTCTTTGGGGATGGCGGCCATATTCAGGGCGATAAAGGCTTGATTGGCCCGCGGACTATGACGATGTAGCGCTTGGGCGACTAGCTCCTTACCCGTGCCCGACTCACCATTGATTAACACCGAAATCGAGGAGCGTGACAGCCGGCCAATGGCACGAAACACCTCTTGCATCGCGGGGGCCTCGCCGATGATCTCTGGTGTCTGCGTTTGCGGCTGTTGTGACGTTTGTTGCTTTTGCTGCTCTTTATAGTGGGCCAGTGCGCGCTCAACCAGAGCCAGCGCTTCATCAATATCAAACGGCTTGGGCAGGTATTCAAACGCGCCTTTTTGGTAGGCGTTAACCGCGGCATCTAAATCCGAGTGCGCGGTCATGATGATCACGGGTAAGTCAGGGTGTTGCTCTTGTACCGCTTTTAGCAGCGCCAGCCCATCGCTACCTGGCATGCGAATATCGGAGACCAACACATCAGGGCGACGTTCATGCAGGGCACTGAGTACATTTTCAGCATTGCTAAACGTATCGCAGGTGAGGCCGGCGGCACTGAGGGTGCGTTCCATCACCCAACGAATGGAGCTGTCATCATCAACAATCCAAATGGTCCCTTTACTCATGTGGCGTGTCCTTTTCAATGATTGGCAATTGGATGGTGAAGCAGGTATGGCCTGGCCAGCTATTCACGTCAATTTTGCCTTGATGCTGATCGATTAAATGATGGGTGATAGCGAGTCCAAGCCCATTGCCGTCAGCCTTGCTCGTCACCATGGGGTAGAACAAGGTGTCCTGCAGATGCGGCGCGATCCCGGGCCCATTGTCGATGATTTCAATTTGCGCGACCACTCGGTGACGCTCGCCATGGATCACGGTTTGAAAGCCTGTGCGCGTGCGGAGCGTCAAACAGGCGTCAGGCTGACCGCGTATGGCATCGGCAGCATTGGTGGCGACGTTGAGAATCGCTTGCTCAAGCTGCTCAGGATCCATCTCAAAATCGGGTAAGCTGGGGTCGTAATCGCGAATGATCTGGATGCCTTCGTGGTTATCGAGGCTGATCAATTGGCGGACTTTTTCCAACACAACGTGAATGTTTTGTCGTTGGCGCAACCCAGGGCGCTGTGGCCCCAGTAAACGGTCGACCAAGTTTCGCAATCGGTCGGCTTGCTCGATAATAATTTGCGTATATTCAGCCAAGCTCGCATCAGGCAGCATCTTTTCTAGCAACTGTGCCGCCCCGCGTAAGCCGCCGAGCGGGTTTTTTATTTCATGCGCCAAGCCGCGTACCAACTCTTTTGCCGCTTGTTGTTGCGCTTTTTGGGTAAGCTCCTTACTGATCCTTTGTTGTTGGCTGACCACATTCACTTCCAGTAACAGCCGCCCCTCATCTGCTTGATCAAATAACGGACTGGCACTGAGTTGCACCTTTTGTGGCTGGCCGTCCACCACCCAGGTCACATCACTGTCCGTCAAGCTTTGCCCGGCACGTGTGGTGTTGGCAATTTGTCCCCAGTCGACGCTGGCGTGCTGAATCTGCGCGGTGAGCGGTTGTGTCAGCAGGCGCCTGGCACTTTGGTGCATCAGCTGCTCGGCGGCCGCGTTGACGTACTGAATACGCCATTGGCTATCCACCACAATGATCGCGGTGAGAAGATGATCGAACAGTTGAGCGGGGGTCATCCGTGTTGCGTCCTTGTTTGCACTGTTTTGGTGCATTGAGTGTAATCGAGATCCTTGCTTGATGCAGCTTGCACTGCCGGGTTTGTGAATTCATCGGCGTTGTCGCGGATTAATCATGCGTTCGATGTGGCTGATTCACATGGGCGCGATGCAAATACACCTGATGCTCAGAGGATGATGCAATTACCTTGCCGCTTTCTAAATAGCGGACTTGAAAACGATGGGTGCCCCTGTCTATCGGGCTGAGGTGCCATTGTAGTGTGAGCTGTGAGGCGCTGCGCGTCTGCTTAGGGTGAGCCTGAACGGGGTTACCGTCCATCACCAGCTGGACCTGGTCGCTTGGGGAAGCCGCCGGAGCAAGGGTGGCTTTTACTGAAACCTTACCGGGATTACTACGTAACGTCGCGCCATCACTGGGGTGAACCAGTGTGATCGCCACGTTTGATTGACTGGCGGGCTGGGTGGTTGTCTGCGGCGGTTGCGTTAACGATGGCGACACCGACGAGGGAGCATAATACCGCACTTGGTGGGGCGCATTGGGAGGCTGATCGCTGATATGCCACTGTCCGTTTTGATCCCGCCATTGGTAAATCGTGCCAGCCTGGCAGGTGACAGTGAGGCTGAACACGATGATGGCTATCCAGCGCATCGCTTACCCTTCTTTTTCTGCAGATATGGACCATGATAAGCCACATCGTGCGGGTAAAAAGCACAAAAAAGCCCACCTGCGAGGTGGGCTGCAATTTGTGGTGTATGAGCCTTTACACTGAGTAGTACAGCTCGAACTCCACAGGGTGGGTCGTCATTTGGATGCGCTCAACGTCTTCGCCTTTCAGCGTGATGTAAGAGTCGATGAAGTCATCAGAGAATACGCCACCTGTGGTCAAGAATTCACGATCCGCGTCAAGCGCTTGCAGGGCCTCTTTCAGTGACTCGGCAACGGTTGGGATTTCCGCTGCTTCTTCCGCTGGCAAGTCGTACAAGTCTTTGTCCATGGCATCGCCAGGGTGGATCTTGTTCTTAATCCCGTCTAGGCCAGCCATTAGCATGGCTGCGAAGCAGAGATACGGGTTGGCTGTTGGATCGGCAAAGCGAAGCTCAATACGGCGTGCTTTCGGGCTCGGTACCACAGGGATACGGATTGACGCTGAGCGGTTACGTGCTGAGTAAGCCAACATGACCGGCGCTTCAAAGCCTGGGACCAGACGCTTATACGAGTTGGTTGAGGCGTTGGCGAATGCGTTGATCGCACGCGCGTGCTTGATGACACCGCCAATGTAGTACAGTGCGGTTTCAGACAAACCACCGTATTTGTCACCGGCAAACAGGTTTTGACCATCTTTGGCAAGCGACTGGTGGACGTGCATTCCTGAACCATTGTCACCAACCAGTGGCTTAGGCATAAAGGTTGCCGTTTTACCAAAGGCGTGCGCGACATTGTGAACCACGTATTTGTAGATTTGAATTTCGTCGGCTTTGGTGGTCAAGGTGTTGAAACGGGTGGCAATTTCATTCTGACCCGCGGTCGCTACCTCGTGGTGATGTGCTTCAACCACTAGACCCATTTCCTCCATCACTAATGACATGGCAGAACGGATGTCTTGTGATGAATCAACCGGTGCAACTGGGAAATAACCGCCTTTCACACCAGGGCGGTGACCTTTGTTACCCCCTTCGAGAGCGGTGCCTGAGTTCCAGCTTGCTTCGACGTCGTCAATTTTGTAGAACGAGCCAGCCATATCGGTGGCAAATTTGACGTCGTCGAATAAGAAGAACTCTGGCTCAGGACCGATGAGAACGGTATCGGCGATGCCGGTTGCGCGCATGTAATCTTCTGCGCGTTTAGCAATTGAGCGTGGGTCACGGTCGTAGCCTTGCATGGTTGAAGGCTCAAGAATGTCACAACGGATATTCAGGGTGCTTTCCTCGGTAAAAGGGTCAAGCACGGCAGAGCTTGGGTCAGGCATCATCACCATGTCTGACTCATTAATGCCTTTCCAGCCCGCAACCGATGAGCCATCAAACATTTTGCCTTCTTCAAAGAAGTCATCATCAATCTGATGTGAGGGGATAGAAACATGCTGCTCTTTACCCTTGGTATCGGTAAAGCGCAGGTCGATGAATTTCACCTCGTTTTCTTGGATCAGTGCGAGCACGTTTTCTACTGACATGTGAAATAACCTCCGGTGTCAAATTGAGTAAATAGCGAGTTGGCTCCTTGCTTCATGACAAAGCGAAAACCGTGCCAACAATTTTAAGCCGCGCCAAACCGCGTTTAACGCGATAAAACCGTGTGCAGCCTGGGTCAAAAGCGTGCATTGTGCACCATTGTAGTGCAAACATGATCGCATATGGTGCAAGGGGCAAAGACGGTGCGCCGCTTTGCACGAGATGCGTGCAGGCATCGTCCCCTCTCTTTGTAGCAGACAATGCATGACAAGAGTGTGGACGGTCTTTAAAAATTCATTTTTTCTCTCATCACGATGAATCCTTGTATTTGCACAATAAATAACCAACTGTGACAGGGTGAACCCTGAGTGACGGTGAGCCAATTCACATAATAAGGTGGGTTTTGCGACAAAATCTGGTACATTACGGCCGTTTTTTTAATCAGGTGGCGGTGCCGTCGTGTTAGCATAGCTCGCCAACTTCGGCGCGCGCCCCGTCTATCGAGTGAAAAAGAGAGTCCATGACCAAAATACAGACAGATAAACTAAGAAATATCGCCATTATTGCCCACGTTGACCACGGTAAAACCACGCTAGTGGATAAGCTGCTGCAGCAATCCGGTACGCTGGCTTCCCGCGGTGAGGTGGAAGAGCGTGTCATGGACTCAAACGACATTGAGAAAGAACGTGGCATTACCATCTTGGCCAAGAACACTGCCATTAACTGGAATGACTACCGCATCAACATCGTTGATACCCCAGGACACGCCGACTTTGGTGGTGAGGTTGAGCGTATCATGTCGATGGTTGACTCCGTACTACTGGTCGTCGATGCGGTAGACGGCCCGATGCCACAAACCCGTTTTGTGACCCAAAAAGCCTTTGCCCATGGTTTGAAACCGATTGTGGTGATCAACAAGATTGACCGCCCTGGGGCGCGTCCTGACTGGGTGATGGATCAAGTCTTTGACTTGTTTGACACCCTCGGTGCGTCGGATGAGCAATTGGATTTCCAAGTGGTTTACGCGTCAGCCCTTAACGGCTGGGCGAGCCTAGAAGAAACCACAGAAGGCGAGAATATGGAGCCGCTGTTCAACGCGATCGTTGATAACGTTGATGCACCGGATGTCGATATCACCACGCCGCTGCAAATGCAGGTGTCTCAGCTGGATTATAACTCTTATGTGGGTGTGATCGGCGTGGGTCGTATTACACGTGGCTCGGTTAAGCCGAACCAGCAAGTCACGATTGTGAGTGCAGATGGCAGCAAGCGTAACGGTAAAGTCGGCAGTGTTTTGGGCTACATGGGCCTAGAGCGTCATGACGTTGATGAAGCCTCTGCGGGCGATATTATTGCCATTACGGGATTGGGTGAGCTGAAAATCTCAGACACGATTTGCGATCCAAGTAATGTGGAAGCCTTGCCTGCACTGACTGTGGATGAGCCAACTGTGACCATGACCTTCCAGGTGAATACCTCGCCGTTTGCAGGTCTCGAAGGTAAATACGTTACGTCACGTAATATCCTTGAGCGTCTGCAAAAAGAGCTGGTCCACAATGTGGCACTGCGCGTGGAAGAGACCGATAACCCAGATAAATTCCGCGTGTCTGGCCGTGGTGAACTCCATCTGTCTATTTTGATCGAAAACATGCGTCGCGAAGGCTTTGAGCTGGCGGTATCGCGCCCAGAAGTGATCATCAAAGAAGAAAACGGCGAGAAATTCGAACCGTTTGAGACAGTGACCATTGACGTGCTCGAAGAGCATCAAGGTGGCGTGATGGAAAGCATCGGTCTGCGTAAAGGCGAGCTGACGAACATGCTTCCAGATGGTAAAGGCCGTGTACGCATGGACTTTGTGATGCCATCACGTGGTCTGATTGGTTTCCAAACAGAGTTTTTAACACTGACCTCTGGCTCGGGGCTGATTTATCATACCTTTGACCATTACGGTAAGTACAAAGGTGGCGATATTGGCCAGCGCATTAATGGTGTGTTGATCTCAAATGCGGCAGGTAAAGCACTGACTTACGCACTGTTTAACTTGCAAGACCGCGGACGCTTGTTTGCCGAGCACGGTGACGAAGTATACGAAGGTCAGGTGATTGGTATTCATAATCGTGCCAACGATCTGACCGTTAACTGCTTGAAAGGTAAGCAGCTGACCAACGTTCGTGCATCAGGTACCGATGACGCGCAGGTATTGAGCCCAGCGATCAAGTACACCTTGGAGCAGGCGCTTGAGTTTATCGATGATGATGAACTGGTTGAAGCGACGCCGGAGAGCATTCGTATCCGTAAGAAGCTATTGACCGAAACCGAGCGTAAGCGCGCAGGTCGTAAAGGTTAATCACGCGGGCATCACCGCGCGATGTGGACAAAGGGCACCCTCGGGTGCCTTTTTTATTGGCTAGCGTTTAATTGAGGGTTTGGATAAAGCGATTTGACGCTTGGATTGCGCGTTGCATATCGGCAACGGCGCGGTCTATCTCGCCCGAAAGGGCATCCAACTCACCTTGTAACGCACCAATTGCGCGGGCATTGAGGTTGTGTTTGAGATAAAGCCGGTTATCTTGCAAGGTGTTCAGTACCGGTGTCATGGTTTGTTCGGCACGACGCATGGCATCACGTAATCGCTCGTATTCCTCACGAGTCTGGCGTAAGCGCTGCTCACTATCACGCTGTAGGCGTCGATTGGTGTACAAGTCTAATTCTTCTTCCCACTCATCAAACAGCGCGTCAGAGACAGATTCAAGGGCGTCGATGCGTTCACGCACGCGGGTGACGGCATCATGGCTTTGCTGGTACTGACTATCGACTGCCTCATAGGCGGCTTGTAGCTCTCCCCCCTCAAACTCAGTGAGCTGGCTTAAAGCTTGTCGTGCGTCTTTAAATTTTGACTGCGCCGCTTGCTGCGCATCAGCGGCGTCTTCCACTCTGTCGACCATGATATCGCGTTTATGGATGCCCACTTGCTCCATCGCCGAGTAATAGGCAGACTGACAGCCGGTGAGTAGGGTTAAACAGGTCGCAAGCATAAAGATAACCCGCACAGGCAACTCCTTAATCATAAATCATGTACACTCATTACGCTTAAGGCTAACACAAGGTTAAGGTGGAAGGATGCGCAAAATTGGGATCCTGGATGAGAAGACGTGGTGTCATCACCGTGATTGGTTGATGGCGATGCTGGCCCATTTATGGCGGCGTATGGGCGAAGATAGGCTCACGGTGAGTGCGGGCCATATGGCGTATGTGACCCTATTATCTTTGGTCCCCTTGGTGACCGTGGTTTTATCCGCCTTTTCGAGTTTTCCTGGTTTTTCAGAGGTGGGTGAGACGTTACAGCAGTTTGTAATTAACAACTTTGTGCCGGCTGCTGGCGAGGTGGTGGCACGCTACCTCAATGAATTTGTTGCTAATGCCGGTAAGATGACGGCAGTGGGGGTGAGTTTTTTGTTTGTGGTGGCCATCATGCTGATTTCCGCCATCGACAAAAGCCTGAATCACACCTTTAAAATTCAGACCAAGCGACCCACAATGATCGCCTTTTCCATCTATTGGATGGTGCTCACCTTAGGGCCAATTCTGATTGGCACCAGCATTGCGTTGAGCTCCTATTTAACCTCGCTGTCGTTATTACAAAGCGGGATTGCCAATGATTTGTTTACCACCTTATTGCGCGTTTTGCCCTTTATCCTGACCACATTGACCTTCATGGGGCTTTATACGTTGGTCCCCAATACGCGCGTGCGTCTGCGCCATGCCTTTGCCGGGGCGGCGGTGGCGAGTATCCTGTTTGAATTAAGCAAGAAAGTCTTCGCCCTCTATGTGACGCACTTTCCCTCGTATCAACTGATTTATGGCGCGCTGGCGGTGATACCCATTCTCTTTGTCTGGGTGTATTTTAGTTGGTGTATCGTATTGTTTGGTGCCCAAGTGACGGCGACGCTGAGAGAGTCTGAACGTTGGTGGCCGCGCGCGGAGGGCGACGCTTCTCATTTTGGGTCGAGCGCTCTGGATGCGTCATCTCCCCCTTTAACCATTGAAAAAGAGGAAACCCATGATCGCCCTCATTCAACGCGTGAGTGAAGCCAATGTGACCGTAGAAGGCACTCGCGTCGGCTGTATAGGAAAAGGCTTGGTCGTGCTGCTAGGTGTCGAGAAAGGCGACACCGAGACTCAGGCAGCCAAGCTGGCGCACAAAGTGCGCGGTTATCGCGTCTTTGAAGATGACGAAGGAAAAATGAATCTCAATGTGTCACAGGCAGGGGGATCGTTACTGGTGGTCTCTCAGTTCACCCTCGCGGCTGACACGAAAAAAGGAATGCGTCCAAGTTTTTCAGGGGCCTCGCCCGCCGAAGCGGAACGCTTGTATGAGGTGTTTTGCCATGATTGCCAACAGGCTGGCGTGAAGACGCAAACCGGTCAGTTTGCTGCAGATATGAAGGTGAGCTTGGTCAATGATGGGCCGGTGACTTTCTGGCTTCAGGTATAAATGTGCGCCTAACAGGGAGAGATAGGCATGTTTAAAATCGTCACGCCACGCACAGAGCAAGAGCTTGCGCGTTATTATGACTTTCGCTATCGCATGTTGCGCGAGCCTTGGCATGCGCCGCGCGGCTCAGAGCGCGATGCCTACGATGGCAATGCCTGCCATCGCATGATTGTCGACAGTGATGATGACCCCGTCGCCATCGGGCGTCTTTACTTAACCCCAGACAACGATGGTCAGATCCGTTATATGGCGGTCTCTCCCGATTTTCGTAATCGTGGCCTCGGGGCGCTCATATTAATGGCACTAGAGTCATTGGCCCGGCAAGAGGGGGCCAAGCGTCTTGTGTGCAGTGCGCGAGAAGAGGCGGTAAGCTTTTATGCTCAACATGACTTCATTCGTCAGGGGGATCTCAGTGATGAGCGCGGGCCGATTCGTCATCAACAGATGGTGAAACCCTTAGACCCTTTGTCTGATGTGGTACGTCATCCTGAGTGGTGTACCGAGCTGCAGCAGCGCTGGCAAGAACAAATCCCTATCAGCGATAAAATGGGGGTGCAGATCAGCCAATTCACCGGCTATCACTTTGAAGTGTGTGCCAATTTAAATGCCAATTTGAACCCGCGTCACACCATGTTTGCGGGCAGCATTTTTAGTCTTGCCACGCTCGCGGGTTGGGGAATGGTGTGGCTGTTAATGAAAGAGCGTCAACTCAGTGCGGATATTGTCCTCGCAGACAGCCACATTCGTTATCGTCGCCCGGTGGCGGAGCGGCCAAGGGCGAGTGTATCGCTGGATAACTTGAGCGGTGAGCTTGATAGGCTGGAAAACGGTCGTCGGGCGCGTGTCACGCTCGAAGTCGAGTTTTTTAGTGGCGACGATAAGGCCGGCGTGTTTACCGGCACTTACGTGTTGCTGCCATCAGACGATGGCGCCACCGCACAGCCTGCCCCTCAGTTGGCACTACTGCGTTAACGTACACTTGGGGTGGCGGTTTGATAAATCGGCCAATCAATCGACACGGATGTGTCCCCCTGAAGACTACCCGTGATATGGCCACGGTCGGCTTTTAGAGAAAGTTGTTCAAACGGGAACGACCGCGACTGACGTTGCTGGGTCGGCGCTTTTTGAAACCACCCAGACATTCGTTCTGGCCAGCCTTTATCTGGCGTGACATCCGCGTGGCCATTCAGCAGGGTAACCGCAAGGGTGCCATTTAACCCCACGTTGAAACTTTCGGTATCAGACGCCAGCCCAGACCATTGCCCTTGAAGATCGTGAAACCCGCTTAAAGGCAGCGGCCAGTCAAACCATGATTGATAAAGGGATAAGGGGACGTGTAGGCCGTCAATTTGGAATGACCATGGTAGGCTCGGCGTGTTGTAATTCCACTGGCCGGAGGCAGCAAGCTGACCATCGGAAAAACCCAGTAATAATTGACGTAGATTGACGAGCCCATCGCTCGCTTCTAAGCGTAAGTAGGGTTCAGCCAGCCACTGCTGATTGATGCTGGCATAGCTGGCGCTCGCGGTTAGTGTTCCATGGTGTAATTGCCACTGCGTGTCATGCCGCAGACGCAGATCGCGCCCATCGATATCAATGCCATCCACCTTGACCGGGAACCCTGGCGATAACGCTAACCACTCATTGTGTTTCAGCGACAGATCGGTAATGACGATATGTGGCGGCCAATCTGGCAATGCGCCTATCAGCGGCCTAAGCCGTTCGCGGCTGAGGGTGAGGCCATTGGCGCGTAGCCTGTCTATCTGCCAAGCTTGGGGCGAAAATTGGCCGGAAAGCGCGATAAACCCTTCATGCCACTGGCTGGTGAATTGATTGACTATCCACGTATCACCGCGACGCTCCAGCTCCCCTAACGGTTGCTCCCACGTTTGCCCTTGCCAACGGATATAGTCGGCATTAAACGAGGCGCGTAGCTGAGGTTGATGCCACCAAGGCGACTGAGGGGTAAACGCTAATTGTTCCGCTGAAAAGGTCAGGGCATTGACCGACAGATGATCCGTTTCGGCACTGAGTTGACGGACGTCCGCTCGAGCGATGGTGACCTGGGTGTTTGACGGCCAATGTGACAAGGCTTCGCGGAGCCGCTGTTGTGTTTGCTCACTATCCACAATGGCATTGCTAATGGTCAATTGGCTCAAGGCGAGTGCACCAGGTTGCCATTGCCCTTGGGCGCTAAAGGCAGCACGTTGCCATTGAAATGAGACGCCATTGAGTTGCCAGCCTTTTGGCGAGGGTTGGGCATCTAGGAGGGCATCAGAGACCGTTAGGTCGTGCCAATCGATCTGTTTGGCTTCCCATTGCGCGCGACCACGGACCGATCCCCATGGTGAGTCGCCCTTTTGCCACTTATCAAGCTGGGCACTCACTTGGTGCGCTTGCCAATCTCCTCCAATGAGATTTAGGTCGTTGAACAAGATACGACCGATTTGCAGGGACGCAGGCAACATCTCTAGGCTAGGTGGTGGCGTGCGGCCCGTCAGATCGATAGACAGGCCATCAATCCGCAGCCAGTGAATGTGTGGCAATCGCGTAGCATCAAGTTGTACGCGCAGCCGGTCGGCCTGCCAGTGTTGCGGACCGACGTGATAGCTAGGCTTGGTGAGGGTCAAACTCAGTGGCTGACGCCAATGATAGACCACCTGTTTGGCGGAGAGATCGCCCGGCAGCAAAGGTGACACGACATGATGAAACAGCGCGGTGCTGTAGCGCGTGTGAAAGAGGACTGCTAACACCAATAATGCGGTGACACAGAGAATGAAAAAGCTGGCGAACAGTTTGGCCAGGATGCGCATGAACCAACCCTATCAAGGCAATCAGTAGCAATAAGACTGGCGCAAAAGTGTCGTCACTTCAACTATTAGCCAGTATCTCGGTCGGGGAAGAGGCCCCCATATCGCACGCGCGATACGGGGGTAGGGGGTTAGTCTAGCTTAGGTCCGGCTGAGACCAGCGCGGCTCCTTCGGGGGTGTCGGTATATTTTTCAAAGTTATCGATAAAGCGCTGTGCCAGATCGTTGGCTTTGCTTTCCCACTGAAGAGGATCGACATAGGTGTCACGCGGGTCAAGAATGCCGTCGCTCACTTCGTCGAGTGAGACGGGCACTTCCAAATTAAAGATTGGAATTGACTTGGTCTCCGCTTTTTCGATGGAGCCATCTAAAATCGCATCAATGATCGCACGCGTATCCTTGATGGAGATCCGCTTGCCTGAGCCGTTCCAGCCAGTGTTGACCAAATAGGCTTCCGCGCCGGCGGCTTCCATGCGTTTGACCAACACCTCTGCGTACTTGGTCGGATGCAAGGTCAAGAAGGCGGCACCGAAGGCGGCGGAAAACGCTGGTGTGGGCTCGGTAATACCACGTTCAGTGCCCGCGAGCTTAGCCGTAAAACCAGATAAAAAGTGGTACTTGGTTTGCTCTGGCGTCAGCTTAGACACCGGGGGCAGCACACCAAAGGCATCCGCCGACAAGAAAATCACCTTGTTGGCATGCCCCCCTTTTGATACCGGCTTAACGATGTTATCGATGTGGTAAATTGGGTAGGAGACACGGGTATTTTCTGTTTTGGTGTTGTCGTCAAAGTCGATGGTGCCATTGCCACGAACGGTAACGTTTTCCAGCAATGCATCACGGCGAATGGCGTTGTAAATATCGGGTTCTGCTTCTTTCGAGAGCTTGATGGTTTTCGCGTAGCATCCGCCTTCGAAGTTAAACACACCATGGTCGTCCCAGCCGTGTTCATCATCACCAATCAGTTGGCGTTTGGGATCGGTAGAGAGGGTGGTTTTGC
This sequence comes from Salinivibrio sp. ML198, assembly GCF_001996015.1. Lineage (NCBI taxonomy): Bacteria > Pseudomonadati > Pseudomonadota > Gammaproteobacteria > Vibrionales > Vibrionaceae > Salinivibrio > Salinivibrio sp. ML198. Next base: position 23,030 of record NZ_MUEZ01000016.1, on the reverse strand, counting down.
CGGTGCCGGATAAACCAAAGAAGATGGCGACATCACCGTCTTTACCCATGTTCGCCGAGCAGTGCATCGAGGCGATATCTTGCAGTGGCAAGAAGTAATTCATCATCGCGAACATGCCTTTTTTCATCTCGCCGCCGTACCAGGTACCGCCGATGAGCTGCATGCGTTCGGTGAGGTTGAATACGGTGAAGTTTTCCGAGTTCAAACCTTGCTCGCGCCATTTGGTGTTGACACACTTGGCACCGTTCATCACCACAAAGTCGGGCTCAAAGTCTTTCAGCTCTTCATCGGTTGGGCGGATAAACATGTTTTTCACGAAGTGTGCTTGCCACGCTACCTCGGTGATCACGCGAATACGTAATCGAGTATTTGGGTTGGCGCCACAATAGCCATCAATCACAAACAGGCGCTTGCCTGATAATTGATCAGTGACGAGGGCTTTCAGATCTTTCCATACCGCTTGGTCAATCGGCTTGTTGTCGTTTTTGCCTTGATCAGACCACCAAATGGTATCGCGGGTGGTGTCATCGCGGACGATGTACTTATCTTTTGGTGAGCGGCCGGTAAAAATACCCGTATCTACCGCCACCGCGCCGAGCTCGGTCACCACGCCTTTTTCGTAGCCTTCCAGCCCAGGTTTGGTTTCTTCCTCGAACAGTTGCTCATAAGAGGGGTTACGGATGACTTCTTTGACATTTTCCAGACCATGACGGGAAAGATCGATGTCAGCGACCTCGGGTTCGACGTTCAGGACAGTCATAGGTGCTCCTTGGGGTAAGATGTTGTTAACTGTCTTTGTGCTAGCAACCTGAATATGTGATTTCAGGGACTGACTCCATATAAGACTGCACACTGGGGTTATTTTGATTGTAGGGTACGGACCACCAGGTGCCATGTCATAGACATGGTAACGCTTAGTTAATCGTTTGCGCTACCCAAAGACCTATTATTGTTTGTACAAAAATAATGCGAGAAAAAATGTGAGTTAAGTCGGGTAGGAATAAGAAAAAAGCCAGCATAATGCTGGCTTTTGAACTCCGTCAGGTGGATTTGCTTCGGAGCGCTAAAAATGTAGCACGCTGTTACTGCATTTGTGAGGAAGAATCCGCGTTTTGCTCGAAAATAGCTGCAACATCAACACTATCGAAAGCGTAGTCTGTGCCACAATAATCGCAATGCAAATGAATCGTTCCCATTTCAGCCACCATTTTATCCACTTCGCTACGCTCAATGGCGGCGATCGCGCTGGCACTGCGCTCACGTGAGCAGCTGCATTTGAATACCACCTCTTGCGCTGGATACAGCGTGACTTTTTCTTGGTGGTACAAACGATACAACACATCTTTAGCAGACAGGCTAAATAGCTCTTCGTTTTTAATGGTTTCAGTCAACTGAGCCAGATGCTCGAAGTCGCTGTTGTCGCCTTTGCCATCTGGCAGGATTTGCAGCATCATCCCAGCCGCATGGGACTTACCGTCGTGCTCACCCGTGCGCAACCAAAGGCGAGTCATCAGTTGCTCGGAACGGGCGAAGTAATCTTCAAGACAGGCTTGTAAGTTGTCAGACTCAAGACCGACAATCCCTTGATAGCGTTCACCATCGACAGGCTCAATGGTGATGATGAGTTGGCCTTTGCCCATCATCTCCGGCAGGGTTGCATCGTCTTTGACTTCGCCCTTGACGCGAGCCGTTCCCCGCAGCTGCTGGTGGTGATCCCCATTAATCACAGCGAGAGAGACAGGCCCATCGCCTTGCAGTTGCACTGTGATTGAGCCGTTAAACTTGAGCGTAGCGGTCAATAAGCTGGTCGCGGCGAGCATCTCTCCCAGCAAGGCATTGACCGGCGCCGGGAAATCTTGGTTTTCCAGTATGCGCTGATAGGTGTCATCGAGCTTGACCAGCTCACCACGAACAGACACATCTTCAAATAGGTAACGGTGTAGTTGATCGTTTGACATGCAATTTCTCTCCGGCAATGGCGCGAATGCGACCTTAATCTATGCCTTGTTTAAATTTACGAATATCTCGGCGTTGCTTTTTATCCGGCCGCCCATCAGGACGTGGGTTGTGTGCATTTAAGCGACGCATTTCTGACTCGTGCTCGCGCTTGGCGAGGCTGCTCTCGGTTTCTTGATACAAGGTTTGCGCGATCGGCGCCCCCTGCCGCTGCTCCGAAAGCGCCATGACAGTGACGGTTTTTTCATCATTGCCTTGGCGAAGGCGGATTTCTGCTCCGACTTCTACCATTTTACTCGGCTTAGCACGTTGGCCATTGTACTGTACTTTGCCCCCGTCAATCATATTGCGCGCAATGGAGCGCGTTTTGTAAAAACGGGCAGCCCATAGCCATTTATCTAACCTGACCGCCGTCAAGGGCGTTGATGCGTGGTTTTTCATCATCCAACTCCTGCGCAATCTGGATCGGCGACATTAGCACAAAATTTACTTTAGAGCAGTATCACAGCATCGCAGTTCCACCTCCCGTCAGGGCAATGACTTCGATAAAATAAAGCTCTATGACTGAAAAAGTCTCACTATCACAAAGCGTTTTTGCTAGCATGCCCAGCTTTTCGTAATCTAATGATGGAATTTGCTGGCAAAAAAAGCCATCAATGGATAAACGGTGACCCAAATTGGTTTAAAAGGAATGATCTCTCAGGCAGGACGCCAACATAATCGCTTCTCTTTTTCGCCACAAACCCTGCGTCGCGCAGCCCCTTGGCTTAATATTGGCTTGGTCTGCGTACTCGCATGGTTGGCAGGTCGTCTGGTGTGGGCTTTCTATCAACCCGCACCATCGGCTTTTACACCTGTAGTACACGAGGCGGGGACATCGCAGTCATCGACCGCAACCTTGTCGATCGCCCCTGTGATGGATGCCCAGCTTTTCGGGCGTTATCAGACGTCGAAGGCCCAACGTCGCCAAGCGGTTAGTCAGGTGCCGGAAACCCGGTTGCAATTGACATTGGTGGGCGTGGTTGCCAGTGATCAGCCGTCGCGTGCGCTAGCGGTGATTGCCAATCGCGGTCAACAGGCGACCTATGGGGTGGGTGAGCAGGTGAAAGGCACCCAAGTTAGCATCGAACAGGTGTTGCCTGATCGGGTGATTTTGCGCCAGGGGACACGTCGAGAGGCACTGCTGATGCCGGGTGTTGAGGCTAATAGTACCCCGCAAACCGTCTTTTCACCGTCAAAAGGGAAGGTGACGCCCCCAAAGTCCGCTCCCCATGAGACAGCCAGCGCTGACTGGCCGGCCAATCTTGCGCAGCAGCTTAATCAAAACCCCCAGCGTCTCCTTGATTATGTGCAGCTCGCGCAAGTGGGTGATGCCAAGGCGCTGAAAGGCTTTCGTCTCACCCCAGGAAAAAATCCGGTGTTGTTTGAACAATCTGGGTTGCAGTCCGGGGACATCGCGATTGCGATTAATGGCCTCAAACTCAGTCGTTCAGTGGCACTGCCCGACATTCTCAGTCGCATTCAACAACAGGGCACGCTTGATCTGGTCGTCGAGCGGCAAGGACAGCAACATGACATTTCGATTCAATTATAAATTACAACCACCGCTGCGCGCGGCAGTAGGAGCGTGACGTGAATTTAAGGCAACGACTGATCCCCTATTTCATCGCTGTGACTTTTCTTTTTTCTGGACTGTCGGCGAGCGCGGCTGAATTCAGTGCATCGTTTAAAGGCACTGATATTCAGGAATTTATTGAAATTGTGGGTCGTAACCTAGAAAAGACCATCATTGTTGACCCCTCCGTGAGAGGCACGGTCAACGTCCGCAGCTACAACACGTTGACCGAAGCGCAGTACTACCAATTTTTCCTCAATGTCTTGGAAGTATATGGCTTTGCCGTGGTGGAAATGGATAACGGTGTCGTCAAGGTGGTACGCGACAAAGATGCCAAAACGTCGCCCGTGCCTGTGGTGGGTGAAGCCGATAACGTGGTGGGCGATGAAGTTGTCACGCGTGTGGTCGCGGTAAAAAACGTTTCGGTGCGTGAACTGTCCCCTCTTTTACGTCAGCTTATCAACAATGCCGGCGCCGGCAATGTGGTGCACTACGATCCGGCTAATGTGATCATGATTACCGGACGTGCAGCGGTGGTGAATCGCTTAACCGATATTATTCAACGTGTTGACCAAGCCGGTGATAAAGAGGTTGAGGTCGTGCGCCTAGAGCACGCCTCTGCCGCTGAAATGGTGCGTATTGTCGATGCACTGAATGAGCGGGACAATGCCAACACGCGCCCTGAATTGCTTGAACCGCGTATTGTCGCCGATGAGCGTCTAAATGCGGTCTTGGTTTCGGGCGAGCCAAAAGTGCGTGAGCGGGTGAAAAAACTGATCCGACAGTTGGACAAAGAGATGGCGACGACCGGGAATAGCCGAGTGATTTACTTGCGTTATGCCAAAGCGGACGAGGTGGTCGATGTGCTCAAAGGAGTGTCGGATAATCTGCTGGAAGAAAAAGAGAAAAAGAGCAAGCCAGGGTCGACACAACAGACGGTGCAGATTTCCGCCCACCAAGGGACCAATGCGCTGGTGATCACCGCGCCGCCCGATATATTGAAAACCTTAGAGAGCGTGATTTCTCAGCTTGATATTCGCCGTGCGCAAGTCTTGATTGAAGCACTGATTGTGGAAATGTCCGAATCCGATGGGGCCAATTTAGGGGTGCAATGGGGGTCGCTCGAAAACGGGGGCATTCAGTTCAACAACACTGGCGTCGGTGTGACCAATTATCTGACGGGACAAAAAGCGACCGAAGATACCACGCGCACGGAAACGCGATTTGATAGCAATGGCGATAGCTACGAAGTGCCTATCACCGAATCGGGTGATTACTCGGCGCTCAATGAAGTCTTGGGGGGGCTAAATGGCCTCGCGGCTGGGGTGATCATGGGCGATTGGACGGCATTGGTGACAGCAGTGGCCTCGAACAATGAATCCAATATTCTGTCTTCGCCCAATCTGATGGTACTGGATAACCAAGAAGCCTCGTTTGTGGTGGGGGAAGAGGTACCCGTCATCACCGGCTCGCAAACTGGCTCGAATAACGATAACCCGTTCCAAACGGTCGAGCGTAAAGATGTTGGCATCAAGCTGAAGGTGACCCCTCAAATCAATGAAGGATCGGCGGTGCTATTGGATATCGAGCAGGAGGTGTCTAACGTACTTGGCGCGAGCGGTGCTGTGGATGTGCGCTTTGGCAAGCGCCAGTTAACCACTTCCGTGATGGTAGGCGACCAACAGATGATTGTGCTAAGTGGTTTGATTGATGAACGCACGGTAGAGAGTGAGTCCAAGGTCCCTGTACTGGGAGATATTCCCGTGTTAGGTCACTTGTTTAAGTCGACCTCGACCCAGACTGAAAAGAAGAACCTGATGCTGTTTATCAAGCCGACCATTATTCGTACAGGCTTAACAGCGGATGGCGTGACGCAGCGTAAGTACAACTATATTCGAGCTGAGCAGCTGTTACGGGCACAAGACGGCGTGAAGCTGATGCCGGATGCCGAAAAGCCGGTGCTGCCAGACTACAACAGCGAGGCAGTGATGCCTGCCGAGGTACGCGCGCTAAAAGCGGAGCTAGCAGGATGAGTGATCGCGCGACAGAGCTCAGCCGAGATCCGGACGCTCGTTGGCAGTTGCCTTTTGGCTTTGCCCGCCGTCATGGGGTGATATTACTCAATGACACTGAGCCTGCACGCCTACTGTGTTTGTCGTCTGTGACACCGAACACCCTTGCCGAGGTTCAACGGGTGTTAGGAAAAAGTTGTGCCCCTGAAATTGTGTCAAACAGTGACTTTGACCAACATCTCACCCGTTTGTATCAACGCGATAGCGCAGATGCTCAACAGCTAATGGCCGATATTGGCGCGGATGCAGACAGTGATGATTTTTTCTCTCTCGCGGAGGAGTTGCCTCAAAGTGAAGATCTGCTGGAATCGGAAGATGACGCCCCGATCATCAAGCTCATAAACGCGATGATGGGGGAAGCGATCAAAGAAAGTGCGTCTGATATCCACATTGAAACCTTTGAGCATGCGTTATCGATTCGTTTCCGTGTTGATGGTGTGTTACGAGAAGTCCTCTCTCCGAGTCGTAAACTGGCGCCGCTGTTAGTCTCTCGAGTGAAAGTCATGGCCAAGCTGGATATTGCCGAAAAGCGCGTGCCGCAAGATGGTCGTATTTCAGTCCGTATAGGTGGCCGTGCGGTCGATGTGCGGGTGTCGACCATGCCTTCATCACACGGTGAGCGTGTGGTGATGCGTTTACTCGATAAGAATGCCGTACAACTTGATTTAGCCCAACTTGGCATGGCACCAGCGCTTCACCAAGGTTTCCGAGCCCTTATTCACAAGCCTCATGGTATCTTACTGGTCACCGGGCCGACCGGATCGGGGAAATCCACCACCTTATACGCAGGGTTACAAACCATTAACAGTGAGGATCGGAATATCCTCACCGTTGAAGATCCGATCGAGTTCGATCTGGCCGGTATTGGCCAGACCCAAGTCAACCCGAAAGTCGATATGACCTTCGCTCGCGGTTTGCGTGCGATGTTGCGTCAAGATCCTGACGTGGTGATGGTGGGGGAAATTCGCGACTTAGAAACCGCGCAAATTGCGGTTCAAGCCTCCCTGACTGGCCATTTGGTGATGTCCACATTACATACCAACACTGCCATTGGTGCGGTGACGCGCTTGCGCGATATGGGGATTGAGCCTTTCTTGCTTTCATCATCGCTACTTGGTGTATTGGCGCAGCGCTTGGTCCGTACCCTGTGCGAACACTGCCGAGTGCCCTATCAAGCCGACGCAACGCAGCAACAATTGTTTGCAGATGTGGGGCTTGCCAATCAAGGCGAAACCATCACCTTATATAAACCAAGTGGTTGCGAGCATTGTCACCAAAAAGGCTACCGCGGCCGCACAGGGATCCATGAGTTGTTGACCGTGGATGAGAACGTACAAGCACTGATTCACCATGATGCCGGTGAGCATGCCATCGAGGAGGCGGTGCGGGCGCAAAGCCCCAGTATCCGCTATGACGGCTTGGCCAAAGTGCTGAACGGGGAAACCACCCTGGAAGAAGTGATGCGAGTGACCAAGGAGAGTTAATGGCCGCCTTTGACTACCAAGCACTGGACGCACGAGGACGCAAACGCAAGGGCGTGATTGAAGCCGATACGGCACGCCAAGCGCGGCAACAATTGCGGGACAAGGGCTTTACTCCCCTCGATGTCCAGGCCACTACCCGTAAGCGTGCGACACAAAAAAGTACGGCTTCTCAGCCGCTTTTTCGTCAGCGCGGGCGCGGTATTAGCACCCAGGAGCTGTCACTGATCACCCGTCAGTTGGCGACCTTGATTGAGGCGGCGATGCCTCTGGAGGAGTGCTTAAAAGCGGTGGCAGAGCAGGCAGAGAAGCCGCGAATTGGCAGCATGATGACCAGTGTGCGCGCGCGAGTGATGGAAGGGTATACACTCGCCGATGCGTTGGCGGATTACCCCAATGTCTTTGACGAACTCTACCGGGCGATGATTTCAGCCGGTGAAAAAGCGGGCCACTTGGGCACCGTCCTCGAACGTCTTGCGGACTATGTGGAAAACCGTCAACGCATTCAAGCCACTTTGTTGCAAGCCATGCTGTATCCAGCGATTTTGACATTTTTCTCGGTACTGATTGTCGCCTTCCTGTTGGCCACCGTGGTACCTGATATCGTCGGTCAATTTGTCCAAACGGGGCAATCACTGCCCGCATCAACCCAATTTCTCTTAAACGCCAGTGACTTTATCACTCAGTGGGGCGTGTGGGTGCTCGGTGGGCTGGCTCTTGTCAGTATGGGGATTCGTCTGTTACTGAAAGACACCCAGCGTCGTCTTGCCTGGGATAAGCAAAAGCTCGCGTTACCGATACTGGGTCGAGTGGCGCGCGGATTGAACACATCACGCTTTGCTCGGACATTGGCGATTTGTACCGCCAGTGCAATCCCATTGTTGGATGGGATCAAGGTCGCTGCACAAGTGATCACTAACCAATATGTGCGCAAGCGGGTATTAGAAGCGGCCGATAAAGTGCGCGAGGGGGCTAGCTTACGTGTTGCGCTCGACCAGTCAGGGCTGTTCCCTCCCATGATGCTACATATGATTGCTAGCGGTGAGCGCAGTGGCGAGCTGGAGCCGATGCTCTCACGCGCAGCCGATAACCAAGACAAAGATTTTGAGGCGCAAGTCAATGTTGCCCTGGGAGTATTTGGCCCGTTAATGATTGTAATGATGGCCGGGTTAGTGCTTTTTATCGTGGTGGCCACCTTGATGCCAATTATTGCCATGAATGACATGGTCGGTTTGTGATTTTATGAATTTTAACAAGGAGAAAGAAATGCGTCGTCAACAAGGTTTCACGTTGCTCGAAGTCATGGTGGTGGTGGTGATTATTGGCCTGCTAGCCAGCTTTGTTGCCCCAAACTTGCTGGGCAACAAAGACAAAGCCGCGGTGAAAAAAGCGGTGGCGGATGTCAGTGCGCTTGAAAATGCGCTGGATATGTACAAATTGGATAACAATCAGTACCCCACCACCGATCAAGGCTTAGACGCGCTAGTGACCCAGCCACAAAGTGATCCGGTCCCCCGTAACTACCCCGCGCAAGGTTACATCAAACGTCTGCCGCAAGACCCGTGGAACAATGACTATCGCTATGTCAGCCCAGGCGAGCACGGTGTTGTCGATATCTTTTCTTTAGGCGCTGATGGCCAAGAAGGTGGGGAAGGGGTTAACCAAGACATTGGTAACTGGAACCTCAACGAGCTGCAATAACATGCGTCAAGCGGCCGGCTTTACCTTATTAGAGATCCTGCTGGTGGTCGTCATCGTCGCGGTGAGCACCTCAGGCGTGATAATGGTGATGCCTGAGTCGGCGGACACCCGCACACAAGAAGCCGGGCAAGCACTGTATCAGCGGATGAAGCTGTGGGCAGAGCAAAGTTGGTTGGAAGGACGCACCTATGGCGTGCGTATCGAACAACAGCGCTATCAACTTTTAGTGTTGGGACAAGAGCAATGGCAACCTGTTAGCAGTGACCGCTGGGCGACCCAAGGCCACCTGCCAGAGCAAAGCCGCTTTGTCTTAACCATGGATGGCTTTGGTTGGCAGCAACAAGATAGGTTGTTCGAGGATAAGCCGCTGTTTGAGGATTTATTTGACGAAGACGATGAGCAGGCGGTGGCGCCACCGCAAATCTGGCTACTGCCCAATGGTGAGCTGACACCGTTTACCCTGATGATTGAAACAGATGGCCGTGCGCTCTGGCAGCTCAAAGCGAATGAACTGGCGCAGTTTACCTGGCAGCGAGCAGGAGAGGGTGATGATGTTAGTACGCGCTAACTCGCAGCAGGGAATGACCTTGCTTGAGGTCTTAGTCGCGGTGGCGATCTTTGCCGTGGCGGCGCTGAGTGTGATGAAAGCCACTGGACAGCACACCCGCTCACTGAGTCGCTTAGAACAAAAAACCTTAGCCGCGATGGTAGCGGATAATCAACTCGCTGAGGTGGTGCTCAGCGCTAAGGTGCCAGATAAAGCCACGCAAGGCACCACCGAGATGGCGGGGCAACAATGGCAATGGCAGTTGGTGCCAGTTGCCACAGAAACGGGCCAGTTGCGTGCGGTTGATATGTCAGTGGCTGCCGCTGCAGAGGCCGATAACCCCTTAGTGACGGTGAGAACCTATGTCGCCACGCGTTGAACGAGGATTTACCTTACTGGAAGTACTGTTAGCGTTGGTGGTATTCGCCAGCATTAGTCTGACCGCATACCAAGTACTGCAAACCGTGCAGCGCAGTGACGAGCAGTCTCAGCAGGTGGGGGAGACCTTACAGGAACTGCAGCGCGCGTTGGTGATCATGGACAGTGACTTTCGTCAAATGGCGGCAAGACGTCAGCGGGTCGAAGGACAAGCGCCAACAGAACAGTTGCTCATCGCGGGTTCAGAGGTATTACAAAGTGATGGGATGGGCGTGCGCTTTACCCGCACGGGCTGGATTAACCCACAAATGCGCTTTCCACGCGGAGAAGTGGTAGCGGTCGGGTACCGTCAGAGAGATGGCAAGCTGGAACGCTTGCGCTGGCGTTACCCAGACCAAGCCGTGAGTGATGAACCCGCGGTGGCGACGCTGCTCAGTGATATTGATGATTTGACCTTTCGCTTCTACGTCAAACAGGATTGGCAAGACAGTTTTGATACCAAACATGCATTGCCGAAAGCCGTTCAAGTGCGCTTTACCCATCCTCGCTATGGGCAGTTAGTGCGCACTTATCTCGTGGCGGGGCAAACCTTGCCGGCACCACTGCAGCGGGAGGCACAATGAATCGTCAGCAGGGCGCCGCCCTTTTGGTGGTGATGATGATCATGGCGCTGATGACCGCGATTGCCGGAAGCATGGCGGCGCGGTTATACACCAACTACCACCGCGCCGAAAACCAGCTGCATTTTCAGCAAGCGTATTGGTTTGGTAATGCGGTTGAAGGCTTGGCGGCATCGGTATTGCGCGAGAGCTTAGCAGGCAGTGAAACGGTGAACTTAAGTCAAACTTGGGCAGAGCCCGCTCGAACCTTTCCGCTGGATGGCGGAAAAGTAAGTGGACACTTACAAGATGCGAGTGCCTGTTTTAACCTCAATAGTTTACAGCTACGTGGCGGCAAAGTGGGTGGGACGACCCCTTATGAGGTCACCGTGTTGCGGGCGCTAGTGGGGCAGTATGTGGAAGAGGATTATCAAGCGGATGTGATTGCTCAGGCAAGCCGTGATTTTATTGATGAAAACAATCAGCTGGATCAGTCTCTCGGGGCGGAAGATGCGCATTATGAAAGCGTGCAGCCTGCGTATGTGACGGCGGATGCTTTGCTGGCCGATGTGAGTGAGTGGCGTGCGGTGCGCGGGGTTAATGGTGATGTGTTTCGGCGCGCCTCGCCTCAGCTTTGCGCGTTGCCTAGCGCTGAGCTTAAGGTCAATGTGAATACCTTAACCGAGAAGCAAGCGCCTTTGCTTTCAGCCCTATTTACCTCCGCGTTACCGGCGGAACAAGCCCAGCAGGTGATTGCCCAGCGCCCGGAGGAAGGGTGGAAAAGTGTCGCCGCGTTTATCGACACCTTGAACCTCACCGAGTTTGATGACGCCGAGCGAGAGCGAGTCGTGTCCCATCTCAGCGTGACCAGCGAGTTCTTTTTATTACAAGCCGATGTGCAGGTGGCCTCTGCCCAACGTCACATCCAGGCACTATTGCACTATCAAGACGATGGCGAGGTTTCTGTTTTGCGCCGTCGGTTCGGAGGAATGCGTGAGCGAGCGACTGATAATAAGGATCAGTGATGCCAGCCAGCCCATTTATTGGGCGCAGGTTCGTGCCAGTGATAACCAAGTGGTTGAGAGCGGCAGTTGTCAGCAACTGTCAGCGTTAACCGAGCAAGCACAAACGCGGCGAGTAGTGGTGCTGGTGGACAGCACGTGGCTGACATTAACCTCGGTAACATTGCCCCCAGGGTCAAGGCGCCAACGCGACAAGGTGGTGCCTTACTTGCTCGAGGAAGCCTTGGCGGAAGAGGTGGAAGCAGTACATGTGAGTATTGTTGACACCCAGGCAGACACCGCATATGTCGCCGTGGTAGCGCACCAGCAAATGCAAGCTTGGCAACACGCGCTGGATGAGGCAGGCATTGATGCTCGCCAGTGGATCCCCGATGTGCTTTGTGTACCTTGGTCGTCTGATTCGCTCTCACTCTTGGCATTGGGTGAACAGTGGCTGTGCCGTTTTAGTGCAAATCAAGGCGTGGTAGGCTCGGCGGACTGGCTCGCCTTTTGGGGGCAGACTTGGTGGCAACACCGCCAAGACAGTGAGGAAACCCTGTCACCTGAGCAGCCCGACTCTCTCACTATCAAAGGCTATGGCGACGACAAGCCACAGGCTGATAATCCCTTAAGCGCGTTACCGCTCACTGTCGAGTGGCAGTCAGATCACGCAATGCATCTATTAGCGGTGCAGAGTCATGGCGTGACGGCAAACCTACTGACCGGCGGATATCGTCCTCAAAGTCAAACCAAGCAGACACTTAGACCCTTTTTGCCCGCAGCCTGTCTGTTGATCGCCATGGCTGGATTGCTTGGCGTCGAGCAGTGGCTGTCGATTCGTGACACCCAGCAACAAGCCCGTGCATTACGGGGACAAAGTGAAGCCCTTTTTCGCCAAACCTTGCCCGAGTACGAGCGGATCCCGACTCGCTCATACATGGTGCGGCAAATGGATGCAGAGATAGCTCGGCTAGAAAACCAACAACATGATGCGGCGCTTTTACCCTGGCTGGTCGAACTGGCTCCTTTACTGGAAGATGTACCTGGTATCGAGCTCGAGGCGCTGCGCTACCAAGCCAATCGAGAAGCCTTGATACTGCGAGCAACCGGCAATGATTTCGCGCAGTTTGAGCGCTTACGTGCCACCTTGAGTAAGCATTATGCGACAGACTTGGGGCAGCTTAATCGCAGTGGTGAGACGGTCAGCGGTGAATTTACCCTAAGGAGCCAATCATGATCGCACGTATTCAGTCTCAGTGGCAGTCGATCAGCTTGCGCGAGCAACGGCTCGTGTTGATTGCGGTGGGAGTGCTGTTGTTAAGTTTGCTGTATTGGGGCATCGTGGTGCCGATACAGGCACAGGCGGAGCAAGCGCGCGCCGCATTGGTCAGTGAGCGAAAGGTTTACAATGAGCTACAACAAAAGCGCAATCACATCATGCAATTGCGCTCACAGTCTGGACGCAGTCGCCAAGCAGTGGCCAGTCGAAGCCAACCGCTCAACCAAGTGATCGCGGCCAGTGCGGGTGAGTTTAATCTTACCATTACACGGTTGCAGCCTGGGGAGGACAGCGTGCAATTGGGGCTCGAACCTCTACCGTTTAACCAATTACTACGGTGGATCGAGCAACTCTCTCAGCTGCATGGCATTCAAGTCGCTCGCCTGAGCACTGAAGCGACCGATACGGCCGGTGTGGTGCAAGTAACCCGACTGCAGCTGGAGCGGTAAACGATGTGGAAGAAAACGCTGATAGGGGTGGGGTGTGTATTGGTTTTCGTTGTGAGTGCGATAGTGCACGCCCCAGCAACACTACTGCGCTTAGCGCCTTTGCCGGCCGAGCTACAGCTGAGTGGGATCAACGGCACCGTGTGGCAGGGGCAAGTCAGGCAACTGCGTTGGCAAGATCAGGCTGTCGGCCCAATACAATGGGATCTCCATTGGCACCGGCTATTGACCAGCGCCACGCTGGAAGCCGCGATAAAGGTCCAAAGCCCTCAAGGTGTCAGTGGTAAAAGCGTGGTGGGCTTTAATGGCACCGAGCTAACGCTTTCTCAAACCTTGCTCTCTGCTCCCGCGCATCTGCTGACCCGTTCGGTGGCGTTACCGCCGAGCGTGGCGATTGATGGCCGGCTTGATGTGATTGTACGCGAGGCGGTGTTGGCCGAGTCAGGGTGTCAGCAGTTAGCGGGGCAGATTCAGTGGCAGCAGGCCGGACTCACCCTGCCCTCAGGGCGGCTCAATGATATTCCATTGCGTGCTTCTCTCGCCTGTGATGGCCAAGGTGTCGCTGCGCAGGGTCAAGGCGATTCCCCCTCGTTGAGTAATAAGTTTTCATTGTCAATTACACCGTCTGGGCGATACTCTGTGTCAGGATGGCTGAAGCCGGGGCCGGCCTATCCTGAGCCGATGAAAGCACCTCTCTCTTGGTTGGGTGCACCGGATAATCAAGGACGCTATCGCTTTTCTTTTCGCGGCTAACAAGGCCTGATAGGCTTATCAAAAAGGGTGGCAAATCACGATATGACGCAGCGTAAACTTCCTTACATTCAGTCTAAGCAGGTGGTCGCCACTTCTCGCTTGTTTAAAGTGGAGTCGCTGGAGCTGATTTTTAGTAATGGCGTCGAGCGTACCTATGAGCGGATGAAACCGTCGGGGCGTAATGCCGTGATGATGGTGCCGGTGACCGAATCGGGCGACCTCTTACTGGTACGCGAATATGCCGCAGGCACAGAACAGTATGAGCTAGGTTTTCCCAAAGGGCTGATTGACCCGGGTGAAGCGCCCGAGCAAGCGGCGGTGCGGGAGCTGAAAGAGGAAATTGGGCAAGGTGCCCGTGAGCTAGTGCCACTGAAAGAGGTTGTTCTGGCACCGTCGTACTTTTCTAGCCGCATGACGCTGATGTTGGCACGTGATTTGTATCCAGAAAGCTTGGAAGGGGATGAGCCTGAACCGCTTGAAATCATTCGTTGGCCACTTGCCCAAGCGGAAGAGTTACTCACCCACGGTGATTTTTGTGAAGCGCGCAGTATCACCGCATTAATGATGGCGCTGAAGTACTTACAATCTGAGAGGTGAGGCATGGCATTGCCTGAGTTGTTACCCGAGGTGATTGATATTGCTCGCTCTGCGGGTCAGGTTATTTTAGATATTTACCAAGACGGTGATTTTGAAGCGATCACTAAAAGTGACCAAACCCCAGTAACCAGTGCTGATTTGGCGGCACATAAGCTGATCACGGAAAAGCTTACCGCGTTGACGCCAGACATCCCCGTGTTATCAGAAGAAGACTGTGGTGTGCCATTAAGCGACCGTCAGCAATGGCAGCGCTATTGGTTGATTGATCCCCTCGACGGTACCCAAGAGTTTATTGCAGGTAGTGGTGACTTTGCCACTATTATCGCGCTGGTGGAGGACAACCATCCCGTCATGGGCGTGGTCTATGCCCCCGTCTCCGGGGTGACCTACTATGCTTGCCAAGACAAAGGGGCCTGGAAAATCACCCCAGATGGCGAAATGCATCGCATCTCGACAATGAAGCGAGAAGAGACGATTACCTCACTCTCTATCGCCATCAGTCGCCGTCAAGATATTCATGCGGTCACCGAAAAGCTGGCACCTGAAATTAATTATGATTTGGTGCCATTAGGCTCCGCGGCACTCAAAGCCTGCTTGGTCGCAGAAGGCGCGGTCGACTGTTATTTACGCCTAGGGCCGACGGGGGAGTGGGACACTGCCGCTACCCAATGCATTGTTGAGCAAGCGGGTGGACGTATTCTGAGCACAGAGCTCGGGGCTTTGTCGTACAACGAACGGGACTCATTACAGAACCCTAACTTTATTGTGTTGGGGGATGAGTCGCTCGCGTGGTCGTCGATACTGCAGGCATCGTAATGATTGACGGCACCGCCAGGTGCCGTTTTCTTTTATGGCCGGTTCAGAACAAACGATTTAAGCCATTGAGGGCTGCCACCCGGTAAGCTTCGGCCATGGTCGGGTAGTTGAAGGTGGTATTCACAAAATAATCGATGGTATTCCCTTCGCCTTTTTGCTCAAAAATCGCTTGGCCGATATGAATGATTTCCGAGGCGCGCTCGCCAAAGCAGTGAATGCCTAATATTTCGCGGGTATCGCGGTGGAAAAGGATTTTTAAACTGCCGACATCCATCCCCGCGATTTGCGCGCGTGCTAAGTGCTTGAATAGCGATCGGCCAACTTCATACGGGACTTTTTCTGCGGTGAGCTCTTGCTCGGTTTTACCCACTGAGCTGATTTCTGGAATGGTATAGATCCCCGTGGGGATGTGTTCAATCAAGCGCACGTTGGCATTGCCTTGGCAAATGGCTTCGGCCACCACGCGCCCTTGATCATAAGCGGCACTGGCAAGGCTAGGATAACCAATCACATCACCGACGGCATAGATATGCCCCACTTCTGTTGCGTAGCTTTCGCTATCAACGTCGAGCTGCCCACGCGAGTTAGGTGTAAGGCCGACCGAGGACAAATTGAGTTTATCGGTATTGCCTGCGCGGCCATTGGCATACAGCAAGCAATCTGCTTTCATTTTTTTGCCTGACTCCAGATGCACAATCACGCCATCGTCGGTGCCCTCAATGCGCTCATAGGTCTCATCATTGCGGATCATGACACCACTGCTGCCAAAGTGATAAGACAAAGCATCAGAGATTTCGTTGTCCAAAAACGACAGCAAGCGATCACGGGTGTTGATTAAATCCACTTTGACCCCGAGCCCACGGAAAATAGACGCATATTCACTGCCAATCACGCCTGCGCCATAGATAATCACGTGGCGCGGGTCATGGGCTAACGACAAAATGGAGTCACTGTCGTAGATGCGTGGGTGGGAAAAATCCACATCAGCGGGTTGATAAGGGCGAGAGCCGGTAGCAACCACAAAGTGATCGGCTGTATAGGTATCAGCGCTGCCATCACTATGATGCACGGTTAAGGTATGCGCATCGACAAATTCGGCGCTACCATGGAGCAGGGTACATTGGTTTCGGTCATAGAACCCTTGGCGCATACGGGTTTGTTTGCCTATGACCGATTCAGCATGGCTGAGAATGTGTGAGAAGGTACTGTGGATACTCTTGCTGTTTTGGGTGTAGATAGGGCTTTGATTGAATTCAATGATCCGGCTGACAGTGTGGCGTAGTGCTTTAGACGGGATGGTGCCCCAATGGGTACAGCCACCGCCAACGGTGCTTTCTCGCTCAATCACTGCCACCCGCTTACCCGCTTTGGATAAGCCCATGGCGGCACCTTCACCACCGGGGCCACTACCTATCACGATCGCATCAAAATGATCTTGCGGGCGAGGGCTCGACTTGCTCATAGGGTTCAGACCTTATTTTCATTATTGCAACATCTATTTATGACCAGTTTAACGCTTATTATCCGTAAGGTTAACTTTCGCGAGCAAATCTGTGTTCAAATCCGCGTCGCCGCGATGGGGAACACTGCCTGGATTGGCTGATTTAAACGCTAAAATTGCGTATAGTGGCAGCATGGTGACCATGGATAGAGTGCGATGGGTATTCGAGCACAACAAAAAGAAAAAACGCGCCGTTCTGTCATTGATGCGGCGTTCAGCCAGCTCAGTGCTGAGCGCAGTTTTTCCAGCCTCAGCTTGCGCGAAGTGGCGCGAGAGGCGGGAATCGCGCCCACCTCTTTTTACCGCCACTTTAAAGACATGGATGAGCTGGGGTTAACCATGGTTGATGAGGGCGGGCTATTGCTCCGTCAATTGATGCGTCAAGCGCGTCAGCGGATAGCCGCGGAAGGCAGTGTGGTGCGTACTTCGGTAGAAACCTTTATGGAGTTTATCGAGAGCAGCCCAAATGTGTTTCGGTTGCTTTTGCGCGAGCGTTCAGGCACCTCTTCGGCGTTTCGTGCCGCTGTGGCAAGGGAAATACAACATTTTGTTGCTGAGTTGACCGAGTATTTACAATCTCGTACGCAGCTCACCTATGAAGAAGCGTACAATCAGTCAGAAGCGTGTGTGATTTTGGTCTTCAATATGGGTGCGGAAGCGCTTGATCTTGACCCTCACGCCCGCGCAGAATTGGCAGAGCGAATGGTGTTACAATTGCGCATGATAGCCAAGGGAGCTTACTGGTATCGAAAAGACCGTGAGCGGCGAGCCTTACAGGAAAAACTGTCATAAAACAGGTGAAGACATGGAACACGAGCAAGTGAAATCAGAACGTAAATTTTTGCTGCTGGCACTGGTTACCGGCATTTGTGGAAGTGCAACACTCGCGACACTGTTCGTCAGTGGTGTGGCATTTTCTATTTTTCCCATTCTTGCGTTTGTACTGGCCGTGCACGCTTGCTACCAACTTCACGAACGCCAGCCACTGACGGAAGGCACGCCGCTGATTGCGTTTGCCTGCTTCTTGGTGGGGGCATTTGGCTATTCAGCGTTTATTCGTATGCAAATGCCAGAGCTGGGCGGCAACTTCTTCTCGATTTTGGTTGCGATGGCACTGGCGTTCTGGGTCGGCCACAAACTGGGCTTTTTCAGCCGCAAAGCGAAAAACGATACCGCCTCTGACGTCTAATTGCCTCTAAAACAGCTGTGATTGAAACCCAAAAAAGGCGTCGAGAAGACGCCTTTTTACGTTTATCCGAGCTTGCTTGCCGTGACTATTTGCGCTCTAACCACACCCCGGCTTCGGTATGGTGGGTGAACGGGAATTGATCAAACAGCGCACAGCGACTCATGCGGTGTGTTTGGCTGAGGCGCTCTAAGTTCTCGGCCAAGGTCTCAGGGTTACAGGAGATATATAAAATCCGATCGTAACCTTGCACCATTTTGCAGGTTTCATCATCCATGCCCGCACGAGGGGGATCGACAAAAATGGTATTGCACTGATAGTCACTCAGCGTGACCCCTTGATCTTTTAAGCGGCGGAACTCGCGCTCGCCATTGATCGCCTGAGTGAATTCTTCGGCAGACATGCGAATAATCTGCACATTGTCGATGTTGTTGGCGGCAATATTGTACTGCGCTGATTGCACTGAGGGTTTCGCCAGCTCGGTGGCGAGGACGCGGCGAAAGTTTTTCGCCAAGGCGAGGGAAAAGTTGCCGTTCCCGCAATACAGCTCCAGCAAATCACCTTGGCTATCGCGAGTGCAATCGATGGCCCACTCCAGCATTTTCTCCGCCACCGGCCCGTTGGGTTGGGTAAAGCTGTTTTCAATTTGCTGGTAGATCAGCGTCTGACCATCGGCATTGAGCTTTTCTAAAACGTAGTCGCGGTCTAGCACTTTCTTTTGCTTGCGCGCACGGCCAATCAAATTGAGATTAAAGCCCTCATCGTTCAAACGTTGTTTAAGCGCTTGCGCGGCGCTGTCCCACTCTTCGTCTAGCTGGCGATGATAGAGCAACGATACCAAGATCTCACCGCTTAAGGTGGAGAGGAAATCAACCTGGAACAGTTTACGTCGTAAGGCGTCGTTGGGCTTGATGGCCTCCATTAATAGCGGCATGAGGTCATTGATCAAGCGGCTCGCGGCAGGAAAGGTATCGACCCGGTACTTCTGCTTGGTCGCAGGATCAAACATGATGTAATACAAGTCGTCGCCTTCATGCCATACCCGAAACTCTGCGCGCATCCGATAGTGGGTTTCCGGTGAGCGAAAGATCTCTAGCTCAGGTGCGTGAAACGGCGCGAGTTGTGCATTGAGTCGTTGGACTTTCTCAGCAAGCTGTGTGTCGTAGTCAACGGCGGTGTGAGCCTTGGTCATGATGGCTGCCTCAGCGATTGGAAAATGAGCGCAGATTTTAGACAAATCCCCAGCCATGTCCACCCTTGCTCACGATTCTCCCTTATTCAATAAGGTTATCAATGGACAATATCCATCTAGACGGCTAATATCCAGGCGTGGGAAAGTGATCCTGTCTTGCTATATGTGACGGATCACAGGAATGCGGTGAGAGCCCGCAACTGACGCGCAGCGGTATTAGAGAACGATCCTAACCGGCCTTAGGCCAGACACTGTCGGCAATACTGATTAATGGTATGCGATGGGAAGTCGTTAGCAGTAGGCGGCGAAAGCCATGCTCTTAAGTCCGAATACAGCCCACACTCGCAGCACAGTGCTGCCTATTCTCGCGATTAGGAAGGAAGATCCAATGAACAAACAGATTGTGGCGAGCCTGGTGGCGACGTCACTATTCCCTGCGGCCGCGTGGGCCGAGCAAAACACTGAAACGGTGGTGGTGACCGCCAGTCGGTTTGCGCAGTCCGATGCCTCGGTATTGCAATCAGCAACCATTTTGACGCGTCAAGACATTGCGCGCTTGCAGGCGCGAAGCCTTGTCGATGTATTGCGCACGGTGCCGAGCATCGAGATTGCTCAAAGCGGAGGTAGAGGACAAATTGCCTCTATTTTTATGCGCGGCACGGAATCAGACCACTCTTTAGTCTTGATTGATGGCATGCGTATGGCGTCATCCATTAAAGGCTCGGTAGATTTTAATCAGATCCCAGTGAACAGTATTGAACGCATTGAGATCATTCGCGGCGCACGTGCCACACTCTATGGGTCGAGCGCGATTGGTGGGGTGATCAATATCATTACCAAAACCAATAAAGAGCGAGCCAATGTTTCTGCGACCGTAGGCAGTTTGGATCATCATGCTGTTAGTGGCGCATGGGCAACAACGTTGGGCGATAACGGTCACTTTTCAGGCATCGCTGGGTATGAGTCGAATGATGGATACAATGTTCATCCGACAGCGAGCAACCGGGGTGATCAGCATGGTTTTACCGGCCGCAACGCGCAGCTTGGCTACAGTCATCGCTGGAATACATTTTGGTCGGCCGATGTGACGGGGCGCTGGTACCAGAATGAGTACGATTACGATAATTTTGGCAGCTTAAAACATGGCTGGCTAGAAAGCCAAGCACTGGCCAGCACGCTGAACTACCGCTCTGACGCTTGGAGAGCAACACTCAGCGCAGAAATCTCCCAACAAGAAAACTTCGACTATCGTCCTGGCAGTGACCGTAAAAACAATAAAACCTCAGATGTTGAGCAAGTCTCTACCTCGTTGGGACTCCAGTATCAAGCCACGGAGGATTGGCTGCTTGGTGGCGGTGTGGATTATCGACAAGACACCTTTAATGAAGGCAGCTTGATTACCAACCCCGATGATATTGCAATCAATCCGCGCGATAACCTGGGCACTTACCTTTTAACGCAATTTAGCCCAGTAGAAGCACTGTCTATTGAGGCAAGCGCACGTTCGGATGATAACGAACAATACGGACAGCATGCGACGTGGCAGACGAGTGCGGGTCTTGCGATAGCGGAAGGGTATCAATTGGTCGCTAGCTACGGCACTGCTTTTAAGGCACCAAGTCTGACTGAGCTTTACGGATGGGGCGGTAATGCAACGCTCAAGCCGGAGGAGTCGTCAAATACGGAGCTTTCGCTGCGTGGAGCAACGGCTGACGTTGATTGGTCACTCACAGGCTATATTAACAATATCGATAATATGATCGATTGGGATGCAGAGGCCAAGAAAAATCGCAATATTGGTGAGGTAACGATTAAGGGTGTTGAGCTCATTGCGAACTTTGATGTGGCATCACTCCATAACCAGCTTTCGTTGGCGTATAAAGATCCCAAAAAGGATAACACCGGTGAGCAGCTCGCACGCCGCGCCAAACGGGTGGCGAAATGGGATGCGTCGTACCAATGGGAGCGACTGCAGCTCGGTACTCAGTGGCAGTATCAAGGTGACCGTCTGGATTATTCCGGTGGAGAGATGTTGGGAAGCTATAGCCTGTGGGCGGTCACTGCATCCTATCAAGCGACCGATAACCTGACCGTGAAAGGCAAAGTCGATAATGTGTTTGATAAAGAGTACGAGACAGCGGGTGGTTATCCTGCCGCTGAGCGCGCCTATTTTATGACGTTGGACTATCAGTACTAGTGATTGCTTGTCGGCGAAACTAGCTTTCTTCACGCCCTTGTCGTTATGATAAGGGCGTTATTGATTGCATGAGTGTCCCATGGCGCAGCCCAATATTTTGATTTTTGACTCTGGTGTGGGTGGCTTATCGATTTACCAGTCGGTACGAGAGCAGCTTCCTGACGCTAACTACACCTATTTGTTCGATAACGAAGCTTTTCCATACGGTGAGTTAGATGACACGCGCTTGGTCACACGGGTGGCGGCTCAAGTGCGCGCTGTGTGTGCGCATCATGATATTGATATCGTCGTCATTGCATGCAATACAGCATCGACGCTGGTATTACCCACGCTCCGTCAGCAGTTGGCGCTTCCGGTCGTGGGAGTTGTACCCGCGATCAAGCCTGCGGCCGCAATGAGTCAGCAAAAGGCGATTGGTTTATTAGCAACACCCGCCACGGTGGCTCGTCCGTATACCGAACAATTGGTGGCTGACTTTGCCAAAGATTGCCAGGTAGTCTCAGTCGGTACCACGGCACTCGTGCATATGGCAGAGCGCAAACTACGGGGTGAGGCGGTGAACCAGCAAGATCTAGCGGCGATATTGCGTCCGTTTAAAGCGAGCGTCGATACCCTCGTGCTTGGCTGTACTCACTTCCCTTTACTGCGTGATGAAATTCAATCAGTGGTGGGGGATGAAGTCCACTTAATTGATTCGGGAGAGGCGATTGCGCGTCGCGTGCTCTCGCTGGTGAGTCTAGATAGCGACGCAAGGGCTACCGCAGCGACGTCGAAGCATTGCGCTTATGCGACGGCAACCCCTATTAAAGCCGATGCCTTGGCGGACTTTATCCGATCGATAGGTTTTACGGATGTCAGCTATTCGCCTGCTTTTTTGGCTCATTCGCTTCACGGACTTTAAGTGTCCGCTCGCCATAAACATTATTATTGAGCGCATTGATAGCATCGTCGGCATGCCCGGCGGCCATCACCACAAAACCAAACCCTCGGCGTTTCCCCGTCCGTTTGTCTTTCATTAGACGAACGGCAAACACTTCTCCATGTTCGCTAAACAGCGTGCGTACATCATTTTCATTCGCACGATAAGGCAAGTTTCCAACGTATAGCGTTTTACTTTGCGGAGACTCTTCTTCTTTTTCGCTCGACGAGGTAGATGTAGATGGTGCTTGCTCTGGCTGAATAAAGTTGGGCAAAGGAAGATATAGGCAAGCCAGGCCACTAAGTATCGCACCCACAGCAAACGTGAGTGCGGGTGAGCTGACGTCCATCAGGCTGACAATAATTGCGCCAAGGACGGCGATGCAGATGACTAAAGCAAAATTAACTGGTGATTTCATAAGCGTAATTAAATAGAACGATTAAAGTGATGACATGACAACATTTCGGCAATGCATGTCGTGAAAAAGACCAAGAAAACAAGCCAGCGTTACCTTGCGGTAAAGGTCTCGTATCAATAATGTTTCAAATCGCTGGTTATTCATCATTTTAGGTGGATTATTGCTCAGTCGAAATAAAAAACGTAAAAATCCCTTGTCAGTGTGATCCGCGTCGCTATACTACGCCCCACATCGACACGGCAAGCGATTTACTGCCATGTCGAGGCAAAAAATCAAGTAAAAATAAACGCTTGACGTGAGTTTTTAAAAGATTAAGATGGCCGGCCTACTTAACGCCAAGCGTTAGGGGAGTCAAAAAGAGGTTTTATTTCACCCG
>NZ_MUEZ01000015.1:0-91417 GCF_001996015.1 Salinivibrio sp. ML198 | reverse complement strand
CCGATGGTAGTGTGGGGTCTCCCCATGTGAGAGTAGGACATCGCCAGGCTTGCTTTCTTGTTTTCAGATTTTTGGAAAAATCTGAAGGCAAAAACGGATCATCTTGTTTATAGCTTGATGCTTTTGATATCTGCGATGTTCATGTATTGGCATACACAGCGCGTCTCGCTTCAAAATCCTCATCGCATCAAACAAGATAACCTAATTAAAGCAGCTACATGTAAGACTTTAATTAGCAGAAACACCAAGCCCTGACCTCACGGTCGGGGCTTTTTTGTATCTGTCGCGTGGTGATTGCTGGTTAAGTAGAAGAATGGGGTTGAGGTTGCCAGTGTAAGCAGAAATCCCAGAAGCGGGTGAGTAGGCCTGACTGGTATTTATCTTTGTGGCGCACAAGCCAATAGCGCCGGGATAATAGCAAAGGGAGTTCGAGGGCAACCACTCGACCATCGGCAATGGCGTGTTGAGCGGAGAGCTTAGACAGGTACGCCAAGCCTAACCCGGCACTTGCAGCATTTAAAATCGCTTCTGTGGTATTGAGCTCGAAAGAAAGGTGCCAGCGCTCGAAGCGAGGAGCAAGGCGTGAGAGAAAGTGCTCACGGGTGCCCGAGCCAGATTCGCGGATCAGCCAAGTTTGATTGTCGAGATCGCCCACACTTAACGGTGCGTGACTCACAAGTGGGTGATTAGGGTGACAAACCACCGCCATCTGATCGCTTAACCATGGCGTTTGCAGTAAATCGGGATGCAGTATTTCACCCTCTATCAACCCAATATCCAGCTCGAAGTGTTGAAGGCGAGCGATGATTTCTTGGCTGTTGGCAATCACCAATGTTTGTTGTTGATGACACGTCGCATGACGAAAATCACTAATCAGTGTAGGTAAAAGTTGGTTACCCACCGTATCGCTTCCACCTAGTCGCAACCAACCAATCAGTTGGCTATCGTCTTTTAGTGTGGCACTGATTTCGTCGCTGCGGGTGAGTAGTTCATCTGCTTTAGGGATAAGCGCTATCCCTTGGTCATTGAGGTGAAGTCGATTGCCGCGTCGATCAAACAAGGGGTAACCGAGCTGACTTTCTAACTCGGCGAGTGCCATACTGACTGCCGGTTTACTGAGAAACAGTTTCTTGGCGGCGGCGGTGATGGTGCCCTCTTGCACGATGGTTAAAAACACCCGCAGTTGAGGAAGAGAAAGCGTCATCGAAACCTAATGATAAAGAGTTTCAAACACTATAAGGCGGTGCCTGTGCGATGACAATCTTAACGCTGGCCTTTGTCTTGGCTGACCCATTGCTGGATATCTAATTGTGCCTGTTTTAATGCCTGATAGTGTGGTGATTGCTCACTCGTATGCTTGAGAACAAAGTCGAGCGTGCGCACTACATTTCGCCAACGAGGTGTTTTGGGGACGGTTTCTACGTGCAGGTACTTATCCAAGGTTCTTGTTTGAAAGCTACCTTTATCCTGGTAAACACGCCATAAGCCACTTTTTTCTGCTAGCCCGACTTTATCCCCACCCCAAGCGGCCAGAGCCAAGTTCATCGCATCCACTAAGCGACGATGAATACTCTCCGGCTGATGCGCTTGTGTCTCTTTATCGTTAATTGTGCTTGATGGAGAAAAATACGTCGCTCTCAAGCTGTGTTTCAAGTGGGAGAGTGCGCTTGCAAGGCGACCAATTTCATCTTTTCGCTGGCGATGGGTGACCGGATAGTCCAGTTCACCTGCGGCAAACTGCTCGGCGCACCAAGTCAGTTGTAAGATAGGCAGTGTCAGGCGGTGAGATAGCCAATGCCCAACACAGACTAATAAAACAATAACGACGATCACGAGTGTCGCACTGATCGCATACAAGTGGCGCAGAGGCTGATAGGCACGTTTTTGAGGTGTACAAGTGATCAACGCCCAAGACGCCCCCGCCACATTGACGGGTCGATACGCCGTGAGTTGAGGCATGAGTGTATATTGGCTTGGAGACATGACCCCTTGTTGGCCATGGAAAGCGGCATCGATGGCGTGCTTTGATGGCAAGATCGAGGGCCTAGCTTGATCAGTGTGAGGCACCCAACTGTTGAGTAAAGATTGATGATTTTGATTAATCAGCCACAGCCCAGACTCTGGTTGCTGCCGTTGGCGAAGTGTCGCAGACAAGTTATCGGTTGTGGTGCTAATAGCAAGGACGCTTTGCATATGGCCGCTTTTGAGTATGGGGACCAGATACCAAGCTTGCATGGTGCGTGAGCCATGTGGCTCAAAGGCAGTGCGCATCCATTTAGGGCGCTGCTGGGCAGGCATATTCATCAATTGCTTGATCGCATTTTTCAGTGATGGGTTGTCCTGTGTCATGGGGTGGGCTTTGACGGTGTATACGAGGTTTTGGTTTAAATCAAACATCGCGAGATTGTTGAACGCATATCTTGCTAACCAAGATTGAAATTGGTGATGAAAGCGACGATATAAGCGGTGATACTTTTGGGCTGTTACGCCAGCATATTGGTTCGGAGACTGTTGAAGGATCGGTATGAGTCGACGCTGCGATTGGCGCGTATCATCACCGAGTTGTTGGAATGCATGAGGAAAGCCATAAAAGCGTCCACCGCTGCTGGTTGCTAGATCAGAGGCTGCAAGATTGGTTACCGCGCGCACTTGGTCATTAAAATACGATGTGATGGTGACATAGTAACGATCGCGCTCGCTCTCGAGCTGTTGATGGGCTTGATCGATCAGCAGTTGCGACTGACTCCAAGTA
Organism: Salinivibrio sp. ML198; assembly: GCF_001996015.1. NCBI lineage: Bacteria > Pseudomonadati > Pseudomonadota > Gammaproteobacteria > Vibrionales > Vibrionaceae > Salinivibrio > Salinivibrio sp. ML198. Next base: position 88,665 of record NZ_MUEZ01000015.1, on the reverse strand, counting down.
AAGTATCCCGTCAAAATCACCACAGGGATAATACTAAGACTAAAAAACCACCACATAAAGCAGCGTTGAAGACGTGTAGAGTAACCTATATCCATTTGCACGCTGTGAATACCTCTCCCTGATCACGCGGGCTTGAATCGCAAACGGCTGCCAAAAGGCAGCCGCGAGAGAGTAGACGCTAACACGTCCGATCAGTCAAAACTGTGACCTGCTGTCAGGTATCAAACCTTACAAGTATGTTAATCGACTGATTGATGGTGTTGTCAGCAACTAGCGTGCTTTTCGCGCATGATAAACGGCAAATCGACGGGTTTTCGCGAGGGTATCGCACTGACCGAATCCTTTTTCAATAATCGGCGGATAACGTAAGAAGCTGTTGGCGACGATCGCTAATTGGCCGTGACGGCGCAGGTAGCGAGGTGCGTTTTCCAGCAAGGATTCGGTGGCATGGTAAAATGTCTCCAATCCTTCATGGAAAGGTGGGTTGCTTATAATGGCATCAAACTGCTGTCCACTGACGGCCCCTAACATGTCAGAGACAAAAACAGAGCCGCTGAGCCCATTGGCCGCGAGCGTCGCTTGGGTTGATGCGACCGCTAAATGACTCACATCAACACAGGTGACCGTACAGCTTGGGTGGGTAGCCAGTAGTACCGTGCCGATAACGCCCGCGCCACAGCCGACATCAATCACATCGCCTTGTATGTCGGGCAGGTGCTGGAGTAATAAGGCCGTGCCATCATCAAGGCTTTTGTGACTAAATACACCGGGTAAAGCACGAACAGTGAGTGATAGGCTGCCTACTTGGAGAGGGTAGTCGTGAAACCAATCTGCCAGGCTAAATGACGCCGCCGGTGATGTGCACTGGCCATGGTATAGGCTGCATCGGCGAGCTGAATCTTGTTTAATGACTTGGCCATACGGTGCAAAACGTTTTTCGATGCTTTTGACGCCACTGCGGTTTTCACCCACTACGATCCAGTCGACATTCGCGCCGAGACGATGCGTGAGCATCGCGAGAAGAAAATCGGCTTCCGCTTTTGACTTAGGCCAGTAGAAAAGTACCACGTCGACGGCGCTATCATCCGTATATTCTGCGCCTGCGTGTACATGGATGTCAGTATTTGCCATTCGTGTGGCATAGCCATGATGGGTCGTAAATACCGACACGCGTGCGGCATGAGACAGTAGCTGCTGGGCAAAGTCATCTTCGAGCTCCCCGGCCAATAGAACATGTTTATTGGCGAACAAGGTGAGGTGACGCTGAGCAATCTCGCTGGGTGCCGTGAGGGTCATGAGGGTTCTCTTTCCGGTTATAAGTACTTATCGGCCGCGTTTGAAGGTAGGGTGGCGCGCCAAGACAAGGATTTTCCCACAAAGCGCGCACTAGGCCAATATCAAACCCCCTACGCGTTATCTTGTCGGTCAAGAAAGCGTTCAAATTCGATCTCGTACATCCGAAAGAGTACCAAGGTAATCGAAAAGATAATCGGACCATAGATAAGCCCCATCAAGCCGAACAGATGAAGCCCTCCTAATAGTGAGAAGAAGATAAGCAAGGTATTCATCCCCGAGTTACCTTGCATGAGGAAGGGACGGAGTAGATTATCGATGGAGCCGACCACCACAACACTCCATATCAGTAAGGCGATAGCCCATTGCCAATCGCCCGTGGCCACCAAATACAGCACGGTTGGCAGCCAGATAAGCGCAGTGCCTACCACAGGGATAAAGGAGGCGAACGCCATCATGGTCCCCCAAAATAGTGCTGGCAGCCCGACGGCCCACATCGCTAGCCCGCCGGCGGCCCCTTGCGCCAAGGCGGTAAGAAAAGACCCAAGCACGGCAGACTTGGCGACCTTCTCTACTTCATCCAGTAACTGATCTTCTTGGCTTCGTGATAAGGGGATCACGTGGCGGAGCGTATGGATAATGCTGTCGTGATCACGGAGCAAGAAAAACAGGACAAACAACATCAGCATGAAGGTGATAAAAAAGTCGGTCACATCACCTAATACCTTGGAGCTAAATTCGAGCATTTGGCCACTGAATGAAGACATCCAAGCCGCCAGCTTTTTCACGGTTTCTTGTGGGTCAATTAAATCAAATGGCAGCCACTGGTTGAGAAAATGCAGCGACGATTGTATTTGCGGGTTGTTGAGTAACTGTTTTGCGCCGCCGTTGTTGAGCCATTCGTAACTGCGTGTAAAAAAGCTCACGCCTTGCTCGATAATGGCCCCTGCTACCACGGTGAGCGGAATGATGATGATAAAGGTGATTAAGACACAGGATATGACCGACGCCGTGTTTGGGCGTTGTCCAATGCGATCTTCAATACGTTTATGAACAGGGAAAAAGAGCAAAGAGACAATAAACGCGAGTACAATTGCACCAATATAGGGCTCAATAAGTAAATAGCACGCATAGGCTGCGATGATCAGCGCGGCGATTAAAGTCCAATGTTTCGGCTCGACACGAAATGACGAAGTCACAGGGTATCCCTCTTAGGCTGGTTGAATGAATCGCGCTTGCTTTACTTGCCGTCAAAAGACCAATCCGCCGCTGGGCAGGTAAAGGCGCCTAAACAATAGGCACCTTAACATACAGTTTGTTGCACTAGTCAGCTAAAAAAATGGCCAAAAGATCGTTGAGGAAGAGTTTACCTTTGGCGGTCACTTGCCAATGTGTCTCGGACTCAACGAGCAGACCTTGGTCATACGCTTGAGCTAATGGCTGGTTAAGGTGGTCGAGAGGCAACCCCGTGCGGGCAACAAACTCGGCTTTCGGACAAGGCTCGAGTAGGCGAAACCGATTCATGAAGAACTCAAACGCGAGATCAGTCTGTTTCACCCACTGGCTATCTGTGAGATAGGCCTTTTGTGGATCAAGATAGCCGCGTGGATGCTTCACTTTAACAGTCCGAAGCAGGCGAGGCTGATCGCCATTCGGTAAGGTGAGTTTGCCATGGGCGCCGCAACCAATCCCCAAGTAGTCGCCAAAGCGCCAGTAGTTGAGGTTATGAGCGCATTGATGATCGGGTAAGCTGTATGCAGATGTCTCGTATTGCACGTAGCCAGCGTCGGTAAGCAGCTGATGGCCGCGATCAAAAATGTCCCACAAGGTATCTTCTTCTGGCAGGGTCGGTGGTTTGGAGTAAAACTGGGTGTTGGGCTCGATGGTCAACTGATACCAAGACAGATGTGGCGGCTTAAGTGCGATGGCTTTTTCCAAGTCACCCAGTGCTTCTTGCTCTGATTGCTCAGGTAAACCATGCATTAAATCGAGGTTAAAACTGTTTAATCCAGCTTGATGAGCAAGGTGGGCCGCACGCTCTGCCTCGCCAGGGCCATGAATACGCCCTAAGCGTTCGAGCTTATCAGCAGAAAAGCTCTGCACCCCGATAGAAATCCGGTTAACGCCTGCTTGTCGATAACCGATAAATTTATCGGCTTCCACGGTGCCAGGGTTGGCTTCCATGGTCACTTCCATGCTCTTACTGACGGGAAGGCGTGCTTTGATGCCATCCAATAGGCGAGCTATCTGTGAAGGCGACATCAAGCTTGGTGTACCGCCTCCAATAAAGATCGAGTGCAGTGTGCGCGTGATGACTGAAGGGTAGGCGGTAAGATCGGCATCAAGATCGTCAAGCAGCGCATCGATATAATCCTCTTCTGGGATCGCGCCCTTTTGGGTATGCGAATTAAAATCGCAATAGGGGCATTTTTGTACACACCAAGGGATGTGCACATATAAACTCAATGGGATCATGGCTTATTGCGACGCTTTTAGGGCTTGGAACAGGGCGTTGAGTGCTTGTCCGCGGTGAGAGCGTTGTTTTTTCTCGGAAGCGGGCATTTCTGCTGCGGTACACTGCTGATCGGCAGGTAAAAAGACCGGATCGTAACCAAAGCCGTTTTCCCCTTGCGGTGCGTGAGCGATTTGCCCTTCCCACACCCCGTGGCAGACTAGCGGTGTTGGGTCATTAGCATGACGCATATAAACCAATACGCAATGGAAGCGAGCCTGGCGTCCATCATTGCCTGTATCATGCAATGCTTCTAACAGTTTAGCGACATTATCCGTATCACTGGCCGTTTCCCCCGCATAGCGCGCAGAGTAGACGCCTGGTGCGCCGTTTAAGGCATCGACTTCAAGGCCTGAGTCGTCGGCGATGGCGGGGAGGCCGGTCACTTTCGCCGCATGACGTGCCTTAATGATGGCATTTTCGATAAAGGTGGTGCCTGTTTCATCAACTTCTTCAACGGCAAAGTCACTTTGCGGCAGGACGTCGAAACCAAATTCGCCGAGTAGTCCCGCCATTTCTTTTACTTTGCCTGCGTTCCCCGTTGCCAACACAACTTTATTCATCACAGTTACCTATTGGGTTATGGCCCGACTATGGGGCATCGACGTAAAACGTATAATTATAGTCAAAAGACGCATTGCGGTTTCCTTCGGCGTTAAGGTCGATATGGAAGCGATACGTCTCTTCATCATCGGCTGCGAAGGTGGCGATGTAGTAGATCGCGTCCCCTTCTCTTACCTCGGTAAAGTCCAGTTCACGACTGTTTCCGACCAAGTTTTTTACTTGCCCGGTGATCTCGGCGGCTACCGCCGGTTTTCCCAGTTGCATGGTATCGAGAACGGCAATGTTGACCAAGCCTCGATAGCCACTACGGGTAATGTCGTACTGCTGGGCGATTTCGGGTGTCAAGAAAGTGGTTGAGAGCGTGTTGTAATGCACTTCCAACTCACCGACTTCTTTAAACTGCCCCGCCCAAGCCGGTGTGATAAGCAAACTCAATACCATGCTGAGCGCTGCTATGATCTGACGCATAATCATTCCTTGTGATAAAGCGAAGTGAGGTTCGCTATCAATACGTACGGGTGCCTAAGTACGATCCACCGTACATCGTTGGCACCCGTGAGATTCCGTAAGCGGTGCACCCCGTGGCGATAAGTCGAGGGTGACTTAGCGCGTGGCGATTCGCTTACAGTGCATACCAAATCGGGCCGATAAAATCGCCGATAAGCATATTGATAAATTGGAGCGCGATAAAGATCACCAGAATACTGAGATCGAGCCCACCGATGGGTGGAATAATACGGCGTACTGGCGCACATACCGGCTCAGTAAGTTGATGAAAAACATACTCTACTGGATTGTTGCCTTGGCTGACCCAACTCAAAATGGCACGCAGGATCAGCACCCAGAACAGCAACTTACCCGCGGCTTTCAGTAAGGCAATGGCAGAGAAGAGGAACATGCCTGAACTCATTGCAAAGGGGTTGCCGGCGACTAGATCCAGTACCACAAATTTCGCCACCATGAGCAGGTAAGCAAACAGTACCGTTGCCAGATCCAAACCACCGAGTGCCGGGATCATACGACGCAACGGGCCCACCACAGGCTGGGTCGCTTTGACGATAAATTGAGAGAAGGGGTTGTAAAAGTCTGCGCGCGCCCATTGTAGCCAAACGCGTAGCAGCACCACCATGATGTAAAGATCAAACGCGGTGTTGATCAGAAAGGTCATTGCATTCATATCGTTGCCTTAGTGATTAAAATTCTTGTTCCATTTGTTTGGCGCGGCTGACTGCCGCCTGCATGGCCTGTGCCACTATATCGCCAATGTGGTGCTGGTCGAAAACACGTAACGCTTCAGCGGTTGTGCCGCCTTTCGAGGTTACCTGCTCACGCAATTGGCCAATGGTTGTGTCCGTATTACTTACCACCATTTCTGCCGCCCCTTTTGCGGCTTGCTGAACCAGCTGCCTGGCTTGCTCGTCGCTAAAGCCTTGGCGGATAGCTTCTTGATGCATCGCTTCCATAAAGCGAAAGAAGTATGCCGGTGCGCTGCCTGCAGCCGCAATCACACCATTAATTTTTGCTTCCTCATCGACACAGCAGACCTCGCCGACGGCTTTCATCAATGCGGTGGCGTAGTGTTTATCCGCCTCCGTTACCTGGCTAGACGCATAGAGTCCGCTCATTCCTTGGCCGACAAGAGACGGTGTATTCGGCATGACACGGATCAGGTTGAGTGTGGTACCTGCCATCTCACACAGACGATGAGTACTGATGCCGGCTGCTATCGAGATCACCAGTTTCGAAGACCAATCGACAGCCGATAAATCGCTTAAAACCTGCGCCATTAATTGTGGCTTGACCGCCAAGACAATGACGTCTGCCGCTTGGCAGGCATGCAAGTTATCACGGGTGGTTTGGATGCCATAATCCGTACTCAGCACATCGCCAGGGTGGGCGCTGGGTGATGAGGCCGTTATCGCAGAGGTGGGGTAGCCTGCACTCACAAGGCCAGCAATGATGGATCGCGCCATATTACCGGCGCCAATAAAGGTAAGGGAGCGATGTTCCATGAAAAGCGTTCCTGTTGTTCTCGTCATTGTATTGGTTTATTACGACCGCTTCGTTAGCGGCTGTCTCGCGCGCCAAAAATCGCGGTGCCGACACGTACCATGGTGCTACCACACGCAATCGCCGCTTCCATGTCACCACTCATGCCCATCGACAAGGTATCGATACTCTCTGTCTGCTCACGGAGGGCATGAAACGCATTTGATAAAGGTTCAAATGCGGCGCATTGTCGCTGATAGTCCGTCTCAGGCTGTGGAATAGACATTAATCCTCTGATATTCAGGCCGGGTAGGGCTCGGATATCTTCAATGAGGGCGATGGCGTTATCCACGGTTAACCCCGACTTTGATGCCTCGCCACTGGTGTTTACTTGTACCAAGACATTGAGCGGCGGTAAATGTGCCGGACGTTGCTCGCTCAGGCGTTTAGCAATCTTCAACCGATCGACAGAATGCACCCAGTCAAAGTGCTCTGCAATCAACCGTGTTTTGTTGGACTGAATGGGGCCAATAAAGTGCCATTCAATGCGTGCTTCGGGATGATGCTGGGCAAAGTAGTCAATTTTTTCTACCCCTTCTTGCACGTAGTTTTCCCCAAACGCCTGTTGTCCCGCGGCGATGGCATCTGCGATCGCCTCGATAGGCTTGGTTTTGCTGACTGCAATTAATTGCACTGAGTCCGCGAGTCGACCGCATTTTTGGCTTGCGTGGTCTATCTGTTCCCTGACCTGTTGAATATTGTTCTTAATATGACACATACCTGATTCTGCAAGGAAAATGAATGGATATTAATGAGCTACTTGCGTTTAGTGTAAAGCATCGCGCGTCAGATCTACATCTTTCTGCGGGGGTGTCGCCTATGGTGCGGGTAGATGGCGATATGCGCAAGCTTAGTCTGCCACCGCTTAGCCACCAAGCTGTACGGCAATTGGTACTGGCGGTGATGAGTCCTGAGCAGCAGCATAGTTTTGACAATGCATGGGAAATCGACTTTTCCTTTGAGCTGGCCTCGGTGGCGCGTTTTCGTGTTAATGCGTTCCATCAGCAACATGGCTGTGCGGCGGTTTTTCGTGTGGTGCCAACGGCTGTCCCAAGGTTAGAGGATTTATCCGCGCCGCCACTTTTCAGTGAGCTGGCTTTGTTACACCAAGGATTGGTGTTAGTGACTGGGCCGACAGGCTCGGGGAAATCGACCACATTGGCGGCCATGATCGCGCAGATAAATCACCACCAGCAAAAGCATATTCTGACAATCGAAGATCCGATTGAGTTTATCCACCCGTCCGAGCAAAGCTTGGTGAACCAGCGAGAGGTCAAGCGTGATACGCAGTCTTTTCAGCAGGCATTGCGATCCGCGCTGCGTGAAGACCCAGATGTGATATTGGTGGGTGAGCTACGTGATTTAGAAACCATCAGCTTGGCATTAACCGCGGCAGAAACCGGGCATTTGGTGTTTGCGACCTTGCATACCGTCAGCGCTGCTAAAAGTGTTGATCGTATCATTGACGTTTTTCCGGGCAGTGATAAACCCTTGGTACGTTCAATGCTGTCTGCTTCACTGCGGGCGGTGATCTCTCAGCAGCTTGTCAAAAGTGTCCAAGGTCAGCGTGTTGCCGCTTATGAAATCATGACGGTGACGTCAGCGATTTGTAACTTGATCCGAGAGGATAGAGTGGCGCAAATCACCTCCATGATGCAAACCGGCACCGCGCATGGCATGCAGACCATGGCGCAAGCGATGGCACAGCTAGAGAACCAAGGCGTAATTGCGCCGCAGGAGGCGATAACGTCCACTCAATCTGTGTATTGACGCTCAAACCAGCTTTCGATAATCACCACCGCAGATTGGGCGTCGACGGCGCCTTTTCCCAGCGCCTTATACCCGCCGCGGGAAAACAGATCCGCACGCGCTTCACGGGTAGATAGGCGTTCATCGTGCAGCTCAACCGGGTAGCCGAAACGTCCATGCAGGCGGTTGGCAAACTTCTTTGCCCTTGGCGTGATGGTCTCTAAAGGTTGACCGTGTAAATCAAGCGGTAAGCCTACCACCAGATAATCGGGTTGCCAGTCTTTGAGTATGGCTTCAATGTCATCCCAATTTGGGATCCCGTCTCGGGCTTTTAAGGCACACAAAGGGCGAGCGGTGCCAGTTAGCGACTGGCCGATGGCAACGCCAATGCTTTTGACGCCGTAATCAAATCCAATAATGGTTTGTGCGTTCATGCATGTCCTACTTGTGAAGAGAGGTTTGCGGCGTCAATGCCGAGCTGATCGAGCGCTTTTTGCCAACGTTGGTGAACGGGGGTATCAAAAATGACCTTGGGATCGGCTTCCAGTGTTAGCCAGCTATTGTCGGCCAGTTCCTGCTCGAGCTGTCCCGGCTCCCAGCCTGCATAGCCCAGCGCGACCAGAAATTGCTCTGGCTGTTGCTCGGTGCCGAGAATCGAGAGAATATCTTTTGAGGTCGTGACCGATAGCTGATCAGACAGGGGAATACTGGTGCCATACTCACAGGTTGCAGGATGCAGCACAAAGCCTCTGTCTTCGGAGACAGGACCACCAAACAACACAGGTTGAGACAAGCTCTCTGTGGTGCTTGAAAGGGGGAGCTGGCGCTCGACGTCAATTTGATCCAGCATTTTGCCGACAGACAAATTAATGGGGTGGTTAATCATCAGTCCCATTGCCCCATCATGGCTATGCTCACAGACATAAATGACACCATGCTGAAAACGGCTATCAGCCATACTGGGCATCGCGATTAAAAAATGATTTTTCAGATCCATATCGCCGTCTCCTGTTGGTGCGCGTACCTTGAGTATGCGCGAAGATTGATGTTTTAGATAATGAAGGAGGCGCTGCGCCTCCTCAAATTAGGCGCAGCGTCTGGCGATTGCCTCCATCAAGATGTCACCAATTGAAATGTCATACGCGGCGTCAATCTCGCGAATACAGGTCGGACTGGTGACGTTGATTTCTGTTAGCTTGTCGCCAATCACGTCGAGCCCTACGAATATCAGCCCTTTCTCTTTCAATGTCGGAGCGATCGCGCGTGCGATTGTCCAATCAGTCTCTGATAAAGGACGCGCTTCGCCACGGCCGCCAGCAGCCAAGTTACCGCGCGTTTCACCGTCGGCCGGGATACGGGCTAAACAGTAGGGAACCGGTTCGCCATCAACAATTAAGATGCGCTTGTCACCGTTGCTGATGTCAGGGACGAAAGTTTGTGCCATGCAAAAACGTTGGCCATGCTCGGTCAGGGTTTCAATTATCACCGACAGGTTCGGATCGCCTTGTTTGACTCGAAAGATAGACGCGCCGCCCATGCCATCGAGTGGTTTTAAAATCACATCGCCGTGTTCGGCTTGGAATGCTTTAATTTCGTCGGCACGACGGGTCACCAAAGTGGTCGGCGTATGCTCTGGGAACCACGCGGTATAAAGCTTTTCATTGCAGTCACGCAAACTTTGCGGCTTGTTAACAATCAATACACCCGCTTCCTCAGCCCGCTCTAACATGTAGGTTGCGTAGATGTATTCCGTATCAAACGGCGGATCTTTGCGCATCAATATGGCATCAAATTCTCGCAATGCGAGGGTTTGGGTTTGGTCGATTTGGTACCAATGGTCAGGGTTATCCATCACAGTCACACTGTGGGTGCGAGCGTATGGTTCACCCTGCTGCATTGACATATCTTCCATCAAGATATAATGCACTTCCCAGCCGCGTTTTTGTGCTGCCAGCATCATGGCAAACGTGGAGTCTTTTTTCACACTGATGGCCTCGATGGGGTCCATCACAACACCTATTTTCATCATGTTTCTCCTGTTTGCCGGTTAACCCAAATCGCCAAAACGGACTTGAAGGGCCGTGATGGCGGTGAGCGCCGCGGTTTCTGTTCGCAACACGCGTGGGCCGAGTAGGATCTCTTCAAAGCCGTGTTCGCGTGTCATTGCAATCTCGTCATCAGACAATCCGCCCTCTGGGCCAATGAGCAAGCGTAGCTTGTCGGGGGCGTCGGGTAGCGTATTGATAGAGTAGGGGGCACGCGGATGAAGGTTCAGTTTTAAGCCATCAAACGCCTGCTGGCACCATGTGTCTAGATTGATCACCGGGTTAATGGTGGGCACCACATTACGGCCGCTTTGCTCACAGGCGCCAATCGCGATTTTTTGCCATTGTTGGCGTTTTTTCTCGAGTCGCTCAGCATTGAGTTTCACTCCGCATCGAGCCGATAAAAGGGGAGTGATGGTATTCACGCCTAATTCGACCGATTTTTGAATGGTAAACTCCATTTTCTCACCACGTGAAATCACTTGGCCGAGTTCAAAGTCAAGCGGTGACTCGACACTGTGTGATTCGCAAGCGGTAATGGTCGCGACAACCTGCTTTTTACTGACTTCCGTCAGCATAGCGGGAAACTGCGCACCACTGCCATCAAAGAGCAAAATCGGTTGTTCAGGTTGCATACGTAGGACGCGACCGAGATGGTTGGCAGCTTCGCCACTCAGTGTCACATCGCCTTGCGATGGCAAGGGCGTTGGGTGATAAATTCGAGGAATTCGCATTGTGCTCGTTTTCCATGGTCATCTCGCCCTCAGTGTAACATGGCTACGGGGGCGATAGGCTTTGTCACTAATATGGGGTCGAGTGGTGAAAAAACAAATTATTCTAAGGCGTCAAGGTTTCTCACTAGTGGCTGTTGACAGCGGTTGCAGCGATAGGTGGCTTGTCCGCGCTGTATTTTATTGTGGCGGCGAATGGATAAGGCAACAGGGCCACACTCACACTGGTACGCGAAGGTTTTGCCTTGCACGGCACTGATATCAAGCTGGTGGGTGGTATTGGCAGGGGCATTAAATACCTGGTTCATTAGCGAACGCCACTCAGGACCATGTGGTTTTACCCGACCGTATAGCGCAAAGGTAACCAAATGACAGACCTCATGAGGGATCACTTCGTCGAAAAAGGTCTCTGGTGCTTGCTGTAAAAGGATCGGGTTAAACCTAACACGCCATTGCGTGGGGTGCGCGGTGCCAGCGGATTGACCCCGTAGTGTGAAGCCAATCGCAGGATAGTGTAGCTGGGTGCCTAATTGACGATTAGCCGCATCAATACACTGGTAAACACGCGTGTTAGCCGCTTGCTGTAATGCATCAGGTGACCAAGCGGTCTTGTCAAAGGCGAATGCGTCAGAAGCAGAAGACATAGTGTGGCGATCCTAGTGGCGATCAAAAAGGGAAGCCGAAGCTTCCCTTACAAGCAATGAGTACGTGGAGATTACCCGAGCTTGGCAAAGTCGCGCAATAGCGCTGCTTTGTCGGTTTTCTCCCAGGGGAAGATGTCGCGACCAAAGTGGCCATATGCAGCCGTTTGCTTATAGATGGGTTGTAATAAATCCAGCATTTCCTGCAAACCATACGGGCGTAAGTCGAAGTGTTCACGAACCGCTTTAGTGATCACTTCTGGGGCCACTTTTTCGGTACCGAAGGTCTCCACCATGATAGAAGTGGGTTCCGCAACGCCAATCGCGTAAGACAACTGGATTTCACAACGGTCAGCAAGACCTGCGGCGACAATGTTTTTGGCCACGTAACGCGCGGCATACGCGGCAGAGCGATCCACTTTTGAGGGATCTTTACCCGAGAAAGCTCCGCCACCGTGACGGGCTGCACCGCCATAGGTGTCGACAATGATTTTACGGCCTGTTAAACCACAATCGCCCATCGGTCCGCCAATCACAAAACGGCCCGTTGGGTTAATGAAATACTTGGTGTCTTTGGTCAGCCATTGGGCCGGCAATACTGGCTTGATGATTTCTTCCATCACCGCTTCGCGCAGATCGTCGGTTGAAATACTGTCGCAATGCTGTGTTGAGAGCACGACGGCATCAATACCCGCAATTTTACCGTTGTCATACGCAAAGGTGACCTGGCTTTTCGCATCTGGGCGTAACCAGTCTAACGTGCCGTTTTTACGTACTTGCGCCTGACGCTCGACCAAACGGTGTGAATAGGTGATGGGGGCAGGCATCAGCACATTGGTTTCGTTGGTGGCAAAGCCAAACATGATCCCTTGGTCCCCGGCCCCTTGATCTTTCGGATCGGCGCGGTCAACCCCTTGATTAATGTCGGGCGACTGTTTACCAATGGTGTTCAATACTGCACAAGAGTTGGCATCAAAGCCCATATCAGAGTGGACATAACCAATATCTTGAACGGTTTGACGGGTGAGCTCTTCGATATCGACCCATGCCGAGGTCGTCACTTCCCCGCCTACCATTACCATGCCAGTTTTAACATAGGTTTCGCAGGCAACGCGTGCTTTGGGGTCTTGCTCAAGGATGGCATCCAAAACAGCATCAGAAATCTGATCTGCGATTTTATCAGGATGGCCTTCAGAGACGGACTCTGAGGTAAACAGGTGCTTCGCCATGTGACACTCTCATTGGTTATCAAGGAGATTGGCGATACGTAACAAAGGGCATCGCCGATCATCTCAGATGTTTTAACTTCTAGACGTCTATTTTATTCGTAATTGTGATAAACGCAAGTCAGTTGATGCATATGGGTGTGTCTTTAAGGTATAGCAAAATTGGCTGAGGCACGCTTACACCTCATGGCATGCTTGCTGCGGATTCAGTGAACACCAAGGTGAGGGAACCGCTTCTTGCAGCCAGTGCACCAGTGATTCGACACGCAGAGGAAGACGGCCAGCGCTGCAGTAAAGACGCAACGGAACCGGCGCTGAGGCCCATTGGGGCAAACACCGCGTGATTCTATCAGGATGATGGTGTTGATAGCCAGTGGCGCTCCAAATCGGCAGCAATCCAACGCCCTGCCCATCTGCGATGGCATCTAACTGAATCGCTATCATGTCGCAATTAAAGCGGCTAGGCATGGCGCTTAAGTGATAGGTGTTGTCTTGGTCATAGAGCGTCAATCCTTGCCGGCGAAGGGCAAATACATCGAGCCAAGGGTGTTCATCGAGCATGCTAGGGTGCGTAAACGGGCCATATTGGCTGACATAGTCTGGCGCAGCGTAAATACCATATTGCCAATGGCCGAGCTGATATGAGCGACAATTGACCGGCAGCATGATGTCTCCTGCCCAGATGATAAGATCGGCCGACTGAATACGTTGTGCGCTGACTTCACTCGTCAATGTGATGGATACTCGAGGGTGCTCAGCGAGAAAAGTACTGATCAATGGACCCGCCCAGCCGCGCATCATTCCGGGGTGGCAAATCACTTCTATCGCCCCTTGAAGATGATTATTTAAATCTTGTATTGCCTCTTCGCTTTTTTCTACTAACTCAAGAATTTGATGGCAGTATCGCGCAAATATCGCCCCCGCTTTTGTTAAGACCAGTCTATTGCCTTGTCTTTGCGTTAAAGGCTGGCCTAGGTCGGCTTCCAGTTGAGCCAAGCGACGACTCACCGTTGACTTGGGTTGGCCCAATGCCTTGGCGGCAGCGGTAAGGCTTTGATGATGACACAAAGCCGCAAACGAACGGATCGAAGAAAAATCCTGCATAACTGTCCTTTTAACGCCAGTAAGACGTCACGTCGGCTGTCCAGAAGGAGAGAAATCATCTCGTTCTATAAATGGAACGAGATGTTCCCTTTATGGGGCTAGGCGTCTGTGCATCTATGTGAATAATTCTCAATGAACAAATGATAATTATTATCACAAAATGGAGTTGATTATGTCCAGTTGTCTTCGTCCCGTTGTGCTCGGGATGGTATTAGCCGGTATGCCTGTGAGTGCCATTCATGCGGCAGAAGCAGGCGATCAAAACACGGAAACCATGGTGATCACTGCCTCAGGGTTTGAACAAGCCACGGCAAAGGCGCCAGCGAGTATCAGTGTGATTAGCCGTGACCAACTTGAAGATCGTTATTATCGTGATGTCACGGACGCATTAAAGCGTATTCCTGGTGTCGTGGTTACAGGGGGCGGTGACACCAAGGATATCAGCATTCGTGGAATGGGCTCCAAGTATACCTTGATGCTGGTGGACGGAAAGCGTATGACGAGCCGAGAAACACGTCCGAATAGCGATGGCCCGGGTATTGAACAAGGCTGGTTGCCCCCCCTTCAAGCGATTGAGCGTATCGAGGTGATTCGGGGGCCGATGTCGACCTTGTATGGCTCAGATGCCATCGGTGGGGTGATTAATATTATTACTCGTCGTGAACAACATGAATGGCATGGCAACGTGCAATTAAGCACCTTACTTCAAGAAAAACGCGCATCAGGCGATGAACAAAGCGCCAATTTTTACCTTTCTGGCGCCTTAAGCGATAAGCTAGGGATGACGGTATCGGGTCAAAACGTTCAACGCCAAGAAGACGATATTCTCTCTGGTTACGAGGACAAATCTTTACGCAGTCTTTCTACCTCGTTGACTTATGATGCCAGCGATTTTCAACAGTGGACCTTGGACTTGGGCGCGAGTTCGCAAGAGCGAAATGGCCACATAGGCAAAACCGTTCCCACGGATGATAGCCAGTGTCGACGCAACCAATGTGAAAACAGCAACAATGAATATCGACGGCAATCAATCGCCCTTGGGCATGAAGGGCATTGGACGTGGGGCTGGTCAGATTCACACTTACAGTACGAGCAAAGCCGCAATAAAAGTCGTGAAATGACGATTAAGAACACCGAGTTTAAAACCCGTCTCATTCGTGATTTTGAAACACACACTTTGACGGTCGGTGGCTCAGTGAACAAAGCGAAGTTGGAGGACTTTACCTCTAATAAAGCGTCCAGCCAAACTGAGATTGACAATACACAAGCGGCTTTATTTGTCGAAGATGAGTGGCGTGTGATTGAGCCATTTAGTCTGACCCTCGGGTTACGTGTCGATCATGATGAAAACTACGACTACCACGCCAGCCCACGTGTGTACGGCGTGTATCAACTCAACAGCGACTGGGTGGTGAAAGGAGGCGTGGCAACCGGGTTCCGTTCACCGCAACTGCGCGAAATTGCCCCGAATTGGGCGCAAGTGAGTCGAGGGGGAAATATCTATGGCAACCCCGACCTGGAGCCCGAAACCTCTGTTAACTCAGAAGTCAGTATCAACTACCAAGGCGATTCGGGGATCAGTGGCTCGTTAACCGCATTCCATAATGACTTTGAAGATAAGATCACCCGAGTGACTTGCCCAACCTCGGTGTGTACGGATGGCCCTAATCAATTTGGCTCAGATCCAACCTATCGGATTAATGTTGACGAAGCGGTCACTCAAGGGGTTGAAGCGAGCCTATTCGTGCCAGTCACGGAGACGCTCGATGTGAGTGCCAGCTATACCTATACCGATTCAGAGCAAAAAACCGGTGATTATAAGGGGCAGCCTTTAACGCAAATTCCCCAGCAGCTCGCGTATGGTGAAGTCAATTGGCAAGCCACGGAAAGGCTGAATCCTTGGGTGAGTGTGACCTATCGTGGCGAAGAAATGGATCCTGTGACAGGTCCATCTTCTCGCAGCAATATAGAGCCAAGTTACACCTTGGTGGATGCTGGGATGAACTATCAGCTCAGCGATGCCATTGAACTGCAAGGCGCGGTTTATAACTTATTGGATAAAACCCGGGAGTATGAAGACTACGGTTATATCAGTGATGAACGTCGATATTGGTTAGGACTAAATGTTAGCTTCTAGTCATTGATAAAAGGCGTGTTGTTACTTCATAGACTGCCACACTCCTAACACTGCCACGCCCGTCTCGGACTATCACCAGGCGGGCGTTTTTTTCCGCATTTTACTCCCAGGTATCGTGAGAAGAGTCACACAACACGTGCGTCTTTTACGTGCTTGAGATACACTATGGGGCATCGTTAAACGAGCACCGATGGACATGGCATTAAGAGTCGCAATTAATGGATTTGGTCGTATAGGGCGCAGTGTATTGCGGGCCCTGTATGAAAGTGGCAAGCACGATCGCATTCAAGTGGTCGCGATTAATGAGCTCGCAGAGCCCGAGGCGATGGCGCATCTGCTGCAATATGACTCAAGCCATGGTCGGTTCGGCTGGCCGGTTTCCTATAACCAAGAACATTTGTTTGTCGCCACCGACAGCATTCGCCTGCTTCACTTACCGGAACTGCAGCTTTTACCTTGGCGTGACCTTGATGTTGATATTGTCTTGGACTGCACGGGCAAGTTTGGCACACGAGAAGACGGTGAGGCTCATATTGCTGCAGGTGCTAAAAAAGTCTTGTTTTCACATCCCGCCAGCCAAGATGTTGACCGTACCGTTATTTACGGGGTCAACCATGATGCGTTAACCGCGGATGATCGTATTGTCTCTAATGGCTCATGCACCACCAATTGTATCGTCCCAGTGATCAAAGCCTTGGACGAACACTTTGGAATTGAGTCCGGCACTATCACTACCATTCACTCTTCAATGAATGACCAGCAGGTGATTGATGCGTATCACTCAGATCTGCGCCGAACGCGCACCGCAAGCCAATCGATCATCCCGGTGGATACCAAACTCCATGTTGGAATTGGTAGGATTTTTCCGAAATTTTCTGACAAATTTGAAGCGATCTCGGTGCGAGTACCGACGATAAACGTGACAGCGATGGATTTAAGTGTCACTGTACGTACTAAAGTGAAAGTTAATGACGTAAATCAAGCTCTGCAGACGGCATCTCGATGTACATTAGACGGTATACTGGATTATACCGAAGCGCCCTTGGTATCGATCGACTTTAACCACGACTCACACAGCGCCATTGTTGATGGATCGCAAACACGAGTCAGTGATCACCAGCTGATTAAAACGCTGGTTTGGTGCGATAACGAGTGGGGTTTTGCCAACCGAATGTTAGATACCACACTTGCCATGGCGTAATAGACGCAAGCGTGGGTGGGGTGTTGCCCTGATTAAATCAGTTTCAATTTGCAACCTTATAGCGAGGACCATATGTCTGTAATTAAGATGACCGACTTAGATCTTGCCGGAAAGCGTGTGTTTATCCGTGCTGATCTGAACGTGCCTGTAAAAGACGGTAAAGTGACCTCTGACGCACGTATTTTGGCATCACTGCCTACGATTAAGCACTGCTTAGAAGCCGGTGCAAAAGTCATGGTGACCTCTCACCTAGGTCGTCCTGAAGAAGGTCAGCCTGAAGATCAGTATTCACTGCAACCGGTAGTGAACTACCTTGATGATGCGCTGGATTGTAAGGTCAGCCTCGCTAAAGACTATCTAGACGGTCTTGAGCTTAATGCCGGTGAGCTGGTGGTGCTTGAGAACGTGCGCTTTAATAAAGGCGAAAAGAAGAACGACGAAGCGCTCTCTAAAAAGTATGCAGCGCTGTGTGATATCTTCGTGATGGATGCATTCGGCACCGCGCACCGTGCGCAAGCGTCAACCCATGGTGTGGGCACGCATGCGCCTGTAGCTTGCGCCGGTCCACTGCTGGCCAATGAGCTGGATGCGTTAGGCAAAGCGATGGACAACCCTGCTCGCCCAATGGTTGCCATTGTGGGTGGGTCAAAAGTGTCTACCAAACTGACGGTGCTGAAGTCACTGTCAACCGTTGCTGACCAGCTGGTTGTGGGCGGTGGTATTGCAAACACCTTTATCGCAGCTGACGGCCACAATGTCGGTAAGTCGCTGTATGAGGCGGACTTAGTAGATACGGCGAAATCTTTAATGGAAGAGTGCCATATTCCTGTCGCGACCGACGTTGCGTGTGCGAAAGCGTTTGATGAAAACGCGGAAGCAGAGATCAAGCGCGTTGAAGATGTGCAAGACGACGACATGATTTTCGACCTTGGTCCTGAATCAACCCAGGCATTGGCAGACATTTTGAAAAATGCCAAAACCATTCTGTGGAATGGCCCTGTTGGCGTCTTTGAGTTTAAGAACTTTGAAGCGGGCACAGCAGGCATTTCAAAAGCGATCGCGGAGTCTGAAGGCTTCTCTGTTGCAGGTGGCGGCGATACCCTCGCGGCGATTGACAAGTTTGGCATCCAAGCTGACGTGTCTTACATCTCAACCGGTGGCGGCGCGTTCCTAGAGTTTGTTGAAGGCAAGCCTCTTCCAGCGGTAGAAATGCTGGAAGCACGCGCCAAAGACGCATAAACCAGATAATAAAACGGGAGGGACATCTCCCGTTTTTGCTTTCGTTTGACTACAATAGGCCGAGTCGTAAACGATTGCACCAGATTGATAAGGGTGCTTCAGGCATCTTTACTCAGTTCAGCAAAGACAACCCGAGTTAATAGGACAAGAGCCATGTCTAAAGTTTTTGATTTTGTAAAACCTGGCGTTATCTTTGGCGATGACGTTCAGAAAGTATTTGAAGTTGCCAAAGAGAACAAGTTTGCATTGCCTGCAGTCAACGTGGTTAACACTGACTCAATCAACGCAGTGATGGAAGCCGCGGCGAAAGTAAGAGCGCCAGTGGTTATTCAGTTCTCTAACGGTGGTGCGGGTTTCTTCCCGGGCAAAGGTCTGAAACTAGAAGGCCAAGAAGCGCAAATTAAAGGCGCTGTTGCCGGTGCGAAGTACGTTCACGCCATGGCTGAAGTCTACGGTGTGCCGGTGATCATGCACACTGACCACGCTGCGAAAAAACTACTGCCTTGGATTGATGGTCTACTTGACGCTGGCGAAGCCTTCTTCAAAGAGCACGGTAAACCGCTTTTCTCTTCTCACATGATTGACCTGTCTGAAGAGTCTCTAGAAGAGAACATGGAAATCTGTGCCGAATACCTAGCGCGCATGGACAAAATGGGCATGACGCTAGAAATCGAACTGGGTATCACTGGTGGTGAAGAAGACGGCGTGGACAACAGCGATGTTGATACGGCTGACCTTTACACCAAACCAGAAGAAGTGGCTTACGCGTACGAAAAACTGTCTGCTGTAAGCCCTCGTTTTACCATTGCCGCTTCATTCGGTAACGTTCACGGTGTTTATAAGCCAGGTAACGTGGTACTTAAGCCAGAAATTCTTCGTGAATCACAGGCTTACTGTTCAGAGAAATTTGGTCTGCCGACCAATGGTCTGAACTTCGTGTTCCATGGTGGTTCGGGTTCTTCAGAAGAGCAAATTCAAGAATCCATTGGTTACGGTGTGATCAAAATGAACATCGATACCGATACCCAATGGGCTACATGGGATGGTATTCGTCAGTATTACCAAGACAACGAAGGCTACCTGCAAAGCCAAATCGGTAACCCGAAAGGTGATGATCAGCCTAACAAAAAATTCTATGACCCACGCGTTTGGCTACGTAAAGGTCAAGAGTCGATGGTTGCGCGCTTGGAGCAAGCTTTCAAAGACCTCAACGCGATTGACGTACTGTAAACGTCACAACAGTGTTGAATTAAAGCCCGCCGCTTGGCGGGTTTTTTTATATCTGCGTGATAGCGACACGTCTCATTGGGTAGACATTTTGCGTAATTGAGATAGACAGCGACCAGTAAAAGGCTGTTAACATAGGGTTACCGTTTATCCCAACTTGAAGAGGGAAAGTGAATGAGTGAGGAAAACACAGTGGTAGAGGGCGCTAAATGGGCCCAGACTTGGCTGATGGATAACCAAGATCTGTTGACGCAGTACGGGGTGAACATTATTTCCGCGCTACTGATCTTGGTGATTGGTAACCTTGTGGTTAAAGGTTTAGCTAACTCCATGGCGGGTGTCATGCGCAAGCGCAACATGGATAACGCGGTGGTGGAGTTTATCCATGGTTTGGTGCGTTACTTACTGTTTGTCATTGTTTTAATTGCAGCATTAAGCCGCGTGGGTGTGCAAACGGCGTCTGTGATTGCCATCTTAGGTGCCGCAGGTTTAGCCGTGGGTCTTGCCTTACAAGGCTCGTTGGCCAACTTTGCTGCCGGGGTGTTGATTGTGATGTTCCGTCCGTTCAAATCGGGCGATTACGTCGAATTGGCCGGAGTCGCTGGCTCTGTTGAGTCCATTCAAGTGTTCTCTACGGTGCTCACGACCCCTGACAACAAAATGGTGGTGGTTCCTAATGGGTCCGTGATCAGTAGTCCAATCACTAACTATTCCAAGCACGCGACACGCCGCATTGACTTGACGATTGGCGTAGCGTACAGCGCGGATTTGAAGAAAACCAAATCGGTGCTAACCAATATCGTCACTCAACACCCCTTGATTCTGAAAGACCCTGAGCCCAATGTGGCGGTGATGACGTTAGCCGACTCATCGGTCAATTTTGTGGTGCGCCCTTGGGTGAAAACAGAAGACTACTGGAGTGTTTACTTTGAGCTGTTGCCAACCATCAAAGAAGCACTAGACGAAAATGGTATTGAAATTCCGTTCCCGCAAATGAGTGTTCACTTCGAGCGCGGCGAGAGCCAAGCGTAACCTCACGGCGGGCGACCGTCATTATGGATGCGGCAGCGTGGCCGCATCCCTGTTTTTTAACCCGCCAGTAAACGTGCGTACAGGCCAAGTGCGAGCTTACCGGCCACGAATAACATCATACTCGCCATGAGTAGGTCGAGCAGTCGCCGGATAGAGGGCGTGGAGAGCCACGGCGACAAGTGCGCGGCCCCTGCTGATAAACCGTAAAACCAAAGGCACGATCCCATTAGGGCGCCGACAGTAAAGGCAACGCGTTCATCGAACGCAAATTGGCCACCAATTGCCCCTAACACTACCACGGTATCGAGATACACATGCGGATTGAGTAAGGTCACCGCCAAGGCACCAATGATCACCGCGCGGCGGCCTCGACTCATGGTGGGTGTCGCCATTGACACGTCTTGGTTGTGCTGACGTGCGCTTTGGATAAACTGCCACGCATACACACTCAAAAAAGCGATCCCCGCGAGCGTAATGGTGTTGAGCAGAAGTGGATAGCTTGCTAACAATGCCCCTCCGCCAAAAATACCACTTGAAATCAAAATAATATCGCAAATAAAGCAGATCGATGCTGTGGTCATATGGTGTTCACGGCTGATACCTTGGTTAATCACATAGGCATTCTGAGCACCAATGGGAATAATCATGGTTAGGCTTAATCCTAAGCCCTGAAGTGCGACGAGAAAGCTGCTCACCCTGTTCTTCCTTCTTTTTACTGGTATAACCCTCACTTTAAGCAGGATTGCCTATTAAAGGAACTTAATTATATTTATGGTTAATTAATTTAACTAATGAGGCGCAAGGATGGATTATCGAGGAGTAGAAGCGTTAGATGCGGTGATCTCTTGGGGAAGCTTTGAACGCGCGGCGGCGGCCCTGTTCATTACTCAATCTGCGGTCTCTCAACGTATAAAGCAGTTAGAGCGGCAAATCGCCCAGCCTGTAATGGTGCGTGAGCAACCTCCGCGGCCAACGCCGATCGGTCAGCGTCTACTGGGTCTTTATCGACGCGTGCAACTGTTGGAGCAAGAAACCTTGCCTGAGCTGGCACCAGGTATTGATGGGTCAGTCTTGTCGGTCTCCATTGCCACCAACGCGGATAGTTTAGCGACTTGGCTACTTTCGGCCCTCGCGCCACTGACCGCCCATCAAGCGATTGACTTTAATTTATTGGTTGAAGATGAAAGCCGTACGCTCAATAAAATGCGCAGCGGTGAAGCGATTGCGGCGATCAGCACTGACTCCACGCCGATGCATGGCTGTGATTGTCGTTACTTGGGTACCATGGACTACAGTTGTGTGGCTACCCCAGCGTTTGCTCAGCGATACTTTTCTGATGGGATTGATAGAGAGGCGTTAATGGCCGCGCCGGCAGTGATTTTTGATGCACATGACGATATGCATGCGGATTTTCTAGCGGCTCATTATGCCATGCCCGCAGCGGGGTGGCGCCGACATATTGTCCGCTCTTCGGAGGCATTTGTGGCCATGGCATCGCAAAGTATGGCGTATTGTTTGATCCCACGGATTATGGTGTCAGCGCAGTTAGCGGACGGGCGCTTGGTGGATGTGATGCCGGGGAAAGTGGAGTCACGGCATTTGTACTGGCATTTTTGGGCGATGGAAAGTGGTGTGTTAGCGGCGATTACCCATGCTTGTCAGCAAGCGGCGAAACAAGCACTGGTTCAATATTGACACAAAATTGACGTTGATAGGGGAGCTTTTGGTGTTTTTTCGCGTCTGACCTAGCGTTACTTACTATCTATCGCTTGCCTTCTCAAAGGAGAGATTATGCAAAAATTGAAAGCAATGGTATGGCTGACGGGGGCCTTAGTGATGGCACCCGCCGCGATGGCCAATATTGATTTTCCTCACTTGGACATTACCGGTGTCGGGGAAGTGACCGCTGCGCCAGACATGGCGAGCATTGAAGTGGGCGTGGTCACTGAGCGTAAAACGGCGAAAGCTGCGAAAGCCGCATCCGACAAAGCGGTCACGGCGTTTATCAATCGGCTGTCGGCACAAGGGGTAAAGCGCGAACAAATCGAGAGTGCGCATATTCAGCTGTCACCGCGTTATCAACACGCCAAAGACAAAGCGCCTGAGCTGATTGGCTACCGTGCGGAACGCCACGTTACTGTGACACTCAATCAGCTCGATAAATTGAATGCGGTGCTAGATGGTGCCTTAGGCGAGGGGATCAACCGTATTCGCCATGTACAGCTCACCAGCAGTGAGCAGGCCACCTTGAAAGACAAGGCCCGTGAGGCAGCGGTACAAGACGCCAAAGAGAAAGCCGAGGAGCTCGCGAAAAGCCTGGATATGCGTGTCGATGGCGTCTGGCAAATTCGCTATCGATCCAGCAACCCACGTCCTGTGATGATGAATGCCGAACTGCGCAGCGGCAGCGCGGATGTCGCGGCGAGCTACCAAGATGCAACCATGCAGGTGCGTGATCAAGTCGATATTATTTTCCGCCTTGATGACTAGTAGCGTCGTTGGCCAACACGATCAAAAAAGGGCGCTGATGCGCCCTTTTTTACCATTGATTCGCTGTTTGAATCTTATGCCGTTGGATTGATAGGTTTGCCATCGGCATCGGTGGTTTCACTTTCTTGCTTGCCATTACGGCGCGCCAGACGTTGTTCCCAGTAATCGGCATTTTTGATGCCAAGCTTAACCGGATCAAAGGTGTAGGTTTCTACCCCTCTGGCCTGTTGCTCTTCATAATCTTTCAGCGCCTTAAGGGCTGGCTTAGACATAAAGAAGATGATGATGATGCCAACAATGTTTAACCATGCCATCAAACCCACACCGGCATCACCAAACGCCCATGCCAAGTTCGCACTCCGCACACAGCCGTAGAACACGGCGGACATCAGCACCACTTTCAGCGCAAACATCATACCTGGCACCTTGATAGTGCGACGCAGGTAAGCAATGTTGGTTTCGGCAATGTAGTAGTAGGCCAAAATGGTGGTAAAGGCGAAGAAGAAGAGTGCAAAGGCGATAAAGGGTTTACCTAAGCCAGGCATCGCCGCTTCAATCGCCAGCTGAGTAAACTCAGGGCTGTTTGCCGCGACAGAAGAGGCCAAGTTTTGCACGATATAGGCTTCACCTGGACCATGGACGTTGTAAGCACCGGTGATGATGATCATAAACGCGGTTGCCGAGCAAACTAGCAAGGTATCGATGTAAACCGAGAAGGATTGAACCAGGCCTTGCTGAGCCGGGTGATCCACGTTGGCAGCCGCCGCCGCGTGTGGACCTGTACCTTGACCCGCTTCGTTGGAGTAAACACCACGTTTTACCCCCCAACCAATGGCTGCACCCGCACCTGCCATCGGTGTGAAGGCATCGCCGATGATCATAGAAACCACGGCGGGAATTTCACTGATGTTCAATAGGATGATGACAAACGCAATAATGATGTACGCCAGCGCCATGAAAGGCACGACGATCTGCGTAAAGTGGGCAATACGTTTAACACCACCGAAAATGATGAATCCGAGCACGATAGAGATAAAGGCACCGGTAATCACTTTCGAGACTTCAAGCGCACCAAACATGGCGGTATCAACCATGGCGCCAGAGCCAAATGCGGTTTCAACGGCATTACCGATGGCGTTAGATTGCACGCCAGGTAGCATGACACCACAGGCGAGTAAGGTCGCGAGAGCGAAGAGGATGGCATACCATTTTTGTCCCATCGCTTTTTCGATGTAGTAAGCTGGGCCACCACGGAACTCACCATTGTCTTCTTCTTTATAAATCTGTGCCAATGTTGACTCGGTATAGGCGGTTGCCGCCCCGAGAAAAGCAACGACCCACATCCAGAAGACCGCGCCTGGGCCACCAAACCCGATAGCGGCGGCGACGCCGGCAATATTACCCGTACCGACACGGCCGGAGAGTGAGACTGCTAAGGCTTGGAAAGAAGAAATCCCTTTGGTTGAGCTTTTCCCTGAAAAGAGGAGTCGCCACATTTCGGTGAAGTGACGGATTTGAACAAAGCGCGTCAGTATGGAATAGAACAGTCCCGCACCCAAACAGGTGTAAATCAGAACCGGGCTCCATATGATGCTATTTAAGAAATCGACAAACGATTGCATAGTGAGTTCCTTCTACTGTGTTTGCATCATGTTTTGTTGTTATCGCGATTA
This sequence comes from Salinivibrio sp. ML198, assembly GCF_001996015.1. Lineage (NCBI taxonomy): Bacteria > Pseudomonadati > Pseudomonadota > Gammaproteobacteria > Vibrionales > Vibrionaceae > Salinivibrio > Salinivibrio sp. ML198. Next base: position 63,752 of record NZ_MUEZ01000015.1, on the reverse strand, counting down.
GCATCTTAAACTGATTTGCAGCGCAATTGTTAATATTTTGTGTCATTGCATTGCGCGATGTGTGAATCTGATCGTTTTGTGCTCAACAAAATGGACGTCGATAGCGAAAAAAAGGAGGCCTTTTCGGGCCTCCTTGAGTAATTCCTTATATATCAGCCAGTCAGTGAGGCTGATAGATGTCTAGTTCTATTTGCGTTTTTTGGGCTTTTTGACTTTGCTCGAGTTTTTAACGCTTTGCTTCTTTTTTTTCTTCTTATGCTCTGCTTTTTTATGTTTTGGCTTCAAGCTAGCAATGGTTCGCTCTTTAATCTCTTCATCCATATAGCGCATGATCCTATCCATCATTGGTTGATCATGGGCTTCGACCAGTGAAATGGCAGAGCCTTTTTTGCCCGCACGAGCCGTGCGACCAATACGGTGTAAATAGACGTCAGCCGTGCGTGGGAGATCATAGTTGATCACATGGGTGATATCTGGGACATCAATGCCGCGTGCCGCAACATCAGTGGCCAGCAGTACACTGACTTTTCCTTCACTAAACCGGTTGATCGCATTGTTACGCTTCGCTTGTTGCATTTCACCTTGGATCCAGGCGCAATCCAGTTGTTGTGACTGCATATAATCACGAAGCTCCGCCAAGCGCTCACGTGTTTTAATAAACACAATCGCTCGTTCAGCCTGTTCGCTAACAATCGCCTTTAATAAGGCGCGTTTATGGTCAAGATCATCGCAGCGATGGTACCACTGGGTGATTTTTTTACGCTCGCGGCGTGGTGGTGTGACATCAACCAACTCAGGGTTGTCCAACAAATTATCGGTAAAGCCTGCTACCCCGCGGCCTTCTAATGTGGCGGAGAAGAGCATGGTCTGACGGCGGCGCTGGCACTCATCAGAGAGTCGATTGACGGCATTCGCAAACCCCATATCCAGCATCCGGTCTGCCTCATCTAAGATCAGGCATTCAACGGCGCGACAATCGAACCGTTCGGCTTCAATGTACTCCATCAAACGGCCAGGCGTTGCCACCACAATATCCTGTGTTTTACCCAACTGCTCGGCGTGCTCTTGGTATGAAATGCCCCCGGTGATGGTGAAGATCTTAAGACTGGTATTTTTCGCTAATGCGCGCGCTTCATCAGCCACCTGAATGGCTAATTCACGCGTGGGGGTGAGAACCAGTACGCGTCCTGGCCCGGGTTTTTGCCGCGGGAAGTCGAGTAAGTGCTGCAACATGGGCAGCAAAAAAGCCGCCGTTTTGCCGGTTCCCGTTGGGGCGGAGGCAAGGATGTCACGTCCATCCATACCGTGGGGGATAACCTCAGATTGGATCAGCGTAGGGCGCTGATAGCCCATATCGTCAAGTGCACTGAGCAGTTCTGGATCCAGCTCGAGTTCGGCAAAGCTTCGCACAGGTAATTCTCCAAGGATAGTTAAGCGCGGTATTATAGACGCAAATAGTGTAAATGGGCAGCGCGCCCAAGGCCAATGATAGCGAGACGCTGCTCGGTTTGGATTACGAGAGTTTGAGGTAAAACGCGCGTGTCAGATCCGCGAATGCCTGCGTATAAGCGCCATCTCTCTCGCGCACCACGATCGTATCAGATCTGACTGCGCCCGTCGTTGGCGAGAGTGTGAATAATAAGCGCGAAGGCGATTTATCCGGCGTCGGGCGCACGGATAGCTGCCGGCGTAAGAACAGGCCTTGTCCCTGAGCAGAATGAATAAACGCGTCTGCCTCTTTACTGGGCAAGATAAGATCGGCACAGCCCGCCGGGGTGAGTAATCCTTGCAAGCACGCGATAAGTGCGGGATGGCTCAGGGTATTTGCATGCCTAGCGACCGCGCGCTGTTGATTGCTGGACGGGGCGCCACTGGTAAAGTATGGCGGATTACAAACAATGTGTTGCCATTGTTCCGTGCGCTCAAAAGCGTTGATATCAGCGTGGTGTACTTGGATTTGCCGAGCAAAGCATGAGTGTTTCACATTTAGCTCGGCGCAGCGAAACGCGGCCGTATCATACTCAACCGCAGTCAGCGACAAGGATGGAAAACGTTGTGCCAACATCAATGCCAATAAACCGGTTCCCGTTCCGATATCCAAGCTATTACTCGCCGTCCCAGGCTGAGACCACGCGCCCAGTAGTACACCATCCGTACTGACTTTCATGCCACAGTCACCGTGGTCGATAACAAATTGTTTAAAGCGAAACTGGCTCATTTGTCCTGCACTCTGGCAACTTAGCGGCATCAAGGGGTAGCATTTTTTGCTTTTGTGTAACCATGATGTTATCGAGTTTGTTTGTTAAAAAATACCACAGATAACATAATAGCTAGTTTATTGAGCTGATTGTTATTGCTAACGCAGAAGATCACAAGGTTTTTTGTCAATGCCTTTACTGTGGCTATGAACTTCTTCATTATTCTGCGTTCTGCCCATCGTCTGAAACAAAATATTATAATTGAGCGTTTCAGATGGGTGAAACATTATTGATTGCAAACACCCTCTTAAGCTGTAGGTATACATCGTGACTAAGCGTTTAAAATTAGTAGATATTTTAGCGTTAGGTTTTATGACCTTTGCCTTTTTCTTAGGCGCAGGAAATATAATCTTTCCCCCACAAGCTGGCATGTTGGCCGGTGATCACTTTACGGCTGCAATGATCGGATTTTTGATCACTGCCGTCGGTCTTCCTTTAATCGGTATCATTGCGGTTGCGGTGGCAGGCGGAGGCTGGAAGGGCCTAACGCGTGACTTACCCACAGGTGTTGCCACACTAATGGCCGTGCTGATTTTTATCATTATTGGCCCCGCCTTTGCTGCGCCTCGTGCCGGACTTGTCGCCTATGAGATTGGTTTTAAACCCTTTTTATCAGCTCCTGGGCAGCTAGAATTGGGCGCTTTCTCTGTGGTCTTTTTTGCCGTCGCGATGTTTTTCTCTCTTTCTCAAGGCAAGCTGATTGATACCATCGGTAAATTCTTGACACCTTTGCTTTTCGCGGCGCTCGCGATTTTGGCTATCGCGGTGATTGTTAATCCACAAGGCGAAGTGGTGGCCGCGCAAGGTAACTATGTTGAAAACGCACTGACGACTGGCTTTTTGGAAGGTTACAACACTATGGATACCTTTGCGGCGTTAATGTTCGGCATGTTGATTGTCGATGTGATCCGTAAAAAAGGTATCGAAGACAACAAAGCGACCTGCATGTACCTGATTTATGCCGGTATTATTGCCGCCGCTGGACTGGCGTTTGTGTACGTGTCGCTGTTCTACTTGGGCTCAACCGCTAGCGCGGTGGCGCAGGGAACGCAAAATGGTGGCGAAATCATGGCCGCCTACGTGGATGCACTGTTTGGCCCGGTTGGACAAATGATCCTGGCGGCGATTATCGGTTTAGCGTGTTTGACGACCGTGATTGGGTTGGTGAGTGCGTGTGCTGATTACTTTAGTTCGCTCACATCATGGACGTACCGTCGTTGGGTGGTCGTCGTGGCTACTGTCTGTGCGGTGGTGGCCAATGTGGGTCTCAAGCAGCTGATTGCGATTTCTGTCCCTGTGCTGTTTGCCCTTTATCCTGTCGCGATTGCGCTGATTGGTTTGACGTTTATTCGTCGCTGGTTGCCAAATCCGGCTGTGGGTTATCGCCTTGTGTTGGGCGTGGCATTGCTCTTTAGCTTGCTCGATGCGGCAAAAGTCATGGGCGCTGACATGAGCGGCTTTAGCTTCCTACCGCTATTCGATGTCGGTATGGCTTGGCTGCTACCTACATTGGTGGCTATGGGCGTGGCAAAGTTTGCTGGATCACGGGCGAATGCGTTAGCAGACGCATCGTGATGTCGACCGCTGCATGATAGCGAACAAAAACCGCGCTGAGAGGCGCGGTTTTTTTGTCTCATTAATTGGCCAGCGCGAGCCGGGATAGGCTCAAAGTAAGGCTTGATACTCGAGTAGCACTTGCTCGCACCAGTTTTGAATCCGCTCGTCACTGAGTTCGTACTCGGAGTCTTCATCAAGGGCGAGACCGACAAATTGCTTGCCATCCTCGGTCACCGCTTTTGAGGCATCAAAACGATAACCTTCGGTGGACCAGTAACCAATAAACTGTGCGCCACAGCCTTGTAGTTGCTGGTGGAGCATGCCCATGGCATCCAAATACCATTCGGCGTATCCTTCTTGGTCGCCCAAGCCAAACAGGGCTATGACTTTGCCGTTTAGTTGGAGACTATCAATGTCTTGCCAAACCGCTTCCCAATCTTCTTGTAGCTCACCAAAATCCCACGTTGAGATCCCAAGTAGCAGCAAGTCGTAATCTGCCATTTTGGCTAGCGGTGTTTCTTTGACATTATGTAGCTCGACCAAATCATCACCGATAAAGTCACGGATTTTCTCCGCGGCCATTTCGGTATAGCAGGTGGTAGAACCATAAAAAAGACCGATTTTCATAGCGCGACTCGTTTGTGTGTAATGGGCGCAGTTTACCTGCTCACCGGCAATATGATCCAGCAACTGACGGTGACATTTTGTATAATAGCCGCTGTCCGTTACCCAGATGATGGGCGGGTTTTTCGATTAATAACCAAGTGGGTTGAAGGTGACGAATAACATTGAACGCATCGAGCAGTTTTTGGATGCAATGTGGATGGAGCGTGGGCTTTCCGAAAACACGTTGAATTCGTATCGCACAGATTTATTGAAGCTGTGCCATTGGCTCGACACCCGCGCGTTGGTGGCGGTGAGCAAGCAAGAATTACAAGATTACCAATACTGGCTACATGAGCAGGGCTACCAGTCTAGCACTCGCAGCCGTATGGTGTCGGCGTTACGTCGCCTATTCCAATACTTGTATCGACAGAAGTTGCGTCCCGACGATCCCAGTGCCACCCTAATCAGTCCGAAGCAGCCCAAGCGGCTGCCGAAAGATCTGACGGAAGAGCAAATCGATGCACTACTAATGGCACCGAATACCGACGACCCCCTTGAGCTTAGAGATAAAGCCATGTTGGAGTTGTTATATGCGACGGGTTTACGTGTGACAGAGCTTATCGGGCTGACGATGGAGAATGTGAGCTTGCGCCAAGGTGTGGTGCGGGTGTCCGGTAAAGGTGACAAAGAACGTTTGGTCCCGATGGGAGAGTCGGCCGTGGATTGGCTCGAGCACTATTTGGCGTATAGTCGCCCGGTATTGCTGGGTGAAACCAGTACCGATGTGTTTTTCCCAAGCAAACGCGCCCGTCAAATGACACGGCAAACCTTTTGGCATCGCATCAAGTACTATGCGCAACTGGCGGGGATTGAGACAGAGGATCTCTCGCCCCATGTTTTACGTCATGCGTTTGCGACCCACTTGCTCAATCATGGGGCCGATTTACGCGTGGTGCAGATGTTACTCGGACACAGTGACCTATCGACGACCCAAATCTATACCCATGTGGCGACTGAACGCTTAAAACAGCTGCATCAAACTCATCACCCACGCGGCTAATCGAGAACTGGTGACAACTTCATGATAGAAATAAAAAGACGTACGCCGTCGGTTACGCCGGCATTCAGCGATGCGATTCCGCCGTTACTGCAGCGTTTATACGCCAACCGCGGCTTACAAGCAGACAGCGAGCTCAATCGAAGTGTGGCTGGATTGCATCAATATCAAGCGTTAACGGGGATCGACACCGCAGTGAGCTTGCTGGCTGAGGCGCTAAAGGCTCATCAATCCATCTTGATTGTGGGTGACTTCGACGCCGATGGCGCGACATCGTCAGCACTCTCCGTCAAAGCCTTACGCATGATGGGCGCCACCCGCGTCGATTACCTGGTGCCAAACCGCTTTGACGATGGGTACGGCTTAAGCCCAGAGGTGGTCGATCAAGCCGCTGAGCGGGGAGCAGAGCTTATCATGACCGTGGACAACGGGGTGTCATCGCTGACGGGCGTGGCGCGCGCCAAAGCGTTAGGCATGCAGGTGGTGGTGACTGACCACCACCTCCCAGGAGAAACATTGCCCAATGCCGATGCCATGGTGAATCCTAACCTTGATGACTGTGGTTTTCCGTCGAAGGCACTTGCCGGTGTCGGGGTTGCTTTTTATTTGATGCTGGCGCTGCGCGCGCATTTACGTGACCAAGGGTGGTTTGAGCAGCAGGGACTGACCGTCCCTAACTTAGCCGACTTGCTGGATTTGGTGGCGCTGGGCACGGTCGCCGATGTGGTGGCCTTGGACAGTAACAACCGTATCCTGGTTCATCAGGGCTTACAGCGGATCCGCGCCGGACGTTGCCGCCCAGGGATCCAAGCGTTGATCGAGGTTGCCAATCGCAACATGGCCACGCTTGTCGCCAGTGATTTCGGGTTTGCATTGGGGCCGAGGATCAATGCCGCGGGGCGTTTGGATGACATGGCGTTTGGGGTTGAGTTGTTGCTATGCGACAACATTCATGCTGCCAGACGTATGGCGTCTGAGTTGGATGCGCTCAATCAAACCCGCAAAGACATTGAGCAAGGAATGAAGCAAGAAGCCGTGGCTTGGTGTGAGCGCTTGATTGCCGAGCAGTCTGAGCGTGAGTTGCCGGTGGGGCTGGCACTTTTTCAGCGAGATTGGCACCAGGGAGTGATAGGGATCCTCGCCTCGCGCTTAAAAGATCAATTTCACCGCCCTGTGATTGCGTTTGCCGATGGTGGTGATGGACTGATAAAAGGCTCAGCGCGTTCGATTCCTGGTTTGCATATGCGCGATACATTGGATCGGATTGATACCTTAAACCCTGGATTAATTAAAAAGTTTGGCGGCCATGCCATGGCGGCCGGATTGACCATCGACGAAGCACAGTTTGATACGTTCGCCAAGCAGTTTGATAGCCAAGTACGTGAGCAGATCAGTGAGGACGACTTAAAAGGTGTCTTGTTAAGTGATGGTCCCTTACAAAGTCACGAACTGGGGTTAGAGACAGCAGAAATCATTCAAGCAGGCGGTCCTTGGGGGCAAGGCTTCCCTGAGCCGCAGTTCGATGGCATTTTTAAGGTGCTGCAGCAAAAACTGGTGGGCGGAAAACACTTAAAATTGATGGTCGAGCCCGAGGGCGGTGGCACCATGATTGACGCCATTGCCTTTAATGTTGATTTGCGTCGCTGGCCCGATCCCAGCACCAAGACGCTACGGCTCGTTTACCGCCTCGATATAAATGAGTTTCGCGGAAACCGTAGCGCTCAGTTGATCATCTCTCACCTTGAAGCCGCTTAAATGTGCGGCTTTTTCCATCACGCCCTGTTTATTGGCGCGACAATTCGCTAAAATTCGGCGGTTAAATTTCCGCTAACAATGAAGATGCTTGACCATGTTTGAGATTAATCCAATCAAAAATCGCCTCGCCGATATCGCCGAACGTACCGATGTCCTTCGGGGGTATCTTTGACTATGATGCCAAGAAAGAGCGTCTAGAAGAAGTTAATGCCGAGTTAGAACAACCGGACGTGTGGAATGAGCCACAACGTGCGCAAGCGCTAGGGAAAGAGCGCGCCTCACTAGAAGCGGTGGTGGAAACCATTGATCAACTGACTCAAGGCGGCGAAGACGTCAACGAACTGTTGATGCTTGCGGTCGAAGAAGACGATCAAGAAACCTTCGACGAAGTGGAACCGGAGCTGGTGGAGCTTGAAGCCAAGCTAACCAAGCTAGAATTCCGCCGCATGTTTTCTGGTGAGCACGATGCGTCTGATTGCTATATTGACCTGCAAGCTGGGTCAGGCGGTACCGAAGCGCAAGATTGGACCAACATGATGCTCCGCATGTACTTGCGCTGGGCGGATGCGAAAGGCTTTAAAGCCGATGTGATTGAAGTCTCTGAAGGGGATGTGGCTGGATTAAAGTCTGCCACAGTACGCATCACCGGTGAATACGCCTACGGCTGGTTACGTACTGAAACGGGCGTTCATCGTCTTGTGCGTAAATCGCCTTTCGACTCGGGGGGCCGTCGCCATACCTCGTTTGCCTCGGCGTTTGTGTATCCGGAAATCGATGACAACATTGATATCGATATTAATCCATCAGATTTGCGGATTGATGTGTACCGTGCCTCTGGCGCGGGTGGGCAGCACGTTAACACCACCGAGTCAGCGGTTCGGATCACCCACGTGCCGACCAACACTGTGGTGCAGTGCCAAAACGATCGCTCACAGCATAAAAACAAAGATCAAGCGATGAAACAGCTGCGTGCGAAGTTGTTTGAGCTTGAGCTACAAAAGCAAAACGCGGAAAAACAAGCCAACGAAGACGCCAAATCAGATATCGGTTGGGGCAGTCAGATCCGCTCCTACGTATTAGATGATTCGCGCATCAAAGACTTGCGTACCGGTATTGAAAACCGCAACACGCAGGCCGTTCTCGACGGCGACTTGGACAAATTTATTGAAGCCAGCCTCAAATCTGGCCTGTAATGACGAATTAATGTAAAGGGTTTTCTATGACTGACCAGTTACCAGATGAAAATAAGCTGATTGCCGAGCGTCGCGCCAAGCTCACTCACATTCGTGAAAACTGCAAGGCAAACGGCCATCCTAATGATTTCCGTCGTGAGCATCTAGCGGCTGACTTGCAAGCTGAATTTGGCGAGAAAGAAAAAGCGGAACTTGAAACACTGGACCATAAAGTGACCATCGCGGGCCGCATCATGGCTAAACGTGGCCCATTTATGGTGGTGCAAGATGTTTCGGGCCGTATTCAAGCCTATGCGTCAAAAGACGTGCAAAAGGCGTTGAAAGCCGAGTACCAAGGCTTAGATATCGGTGACATCATTGGTGTGCACGGTGCGCTACATAAATCTGGAAAAGGCGATCTGTATGTCAACATGGAGCGCTACCAGCTGCTGACGAAAGCCCTACGTCCGCTACCAGAAAAATTTCATGGGCTGGCCGACCAAGAGCTGCGTTATCGTCAGCGTTATGTCGATCTGATTGTCAACGAAGAGTCGCGTCACGCCTTCCAGGTACGCTCTAATGTGGTCACCGCCATCCGTAATTACATGGTGGAAAAACACTTTATGGAAGTGGAAACGCCGATGATGCACGTCATCCCAGGCGGTGCGACGGCGCGTCCGTTTACCACCCACCATAATGCGCTTGATATCGACATGTACTTACGTGTGGCGCCAGAGCTTTACTTGAAGCGTTTGGTTGTCGGCGGCTTTGAGCGTGTGTTTGAAGTGAATCGTAACTTCCGTAATGAAGGGCTCTCACCGCGTCATAACCCAGAATTCACGATGATGGAATTCTATATGGCGTATGCCGATTATAATGATCTGATGGATCTTACGGAAGACATGCTCTCTCGCGTCGCGCTGGACGTAATGGGGCAGTCTGTGTTGCCTTATGGTGAGCATGAAATTAATTTCGCGGGGCCTTATCCGCGAATGACCATGCTCGATGCTATCAAGCAATATAACCCTGATCATGCTGATATTCAGGCGCTGACGTATGAGACGGTACAAGATCGTGACCACCTTGCCTCGATAGCGAAATCACTCAAGATCAGTGTTGAGTCATTCTGGACGACTGGGCAGTTGCTGGAAGAGATCTTTGGTGAGACGGCTGAACCACAGTTGATTCAGCCAACCTTTATCACCGAATATCCGGCCGATATTTCACCGCTGGCGCGTCGCAATGATGATAACCCGTTTGTGACCGACCGTTTTGAATTCTTCGTCGGTGGGCGTGAAGTGGCAAATGGCTTCTCGGAGCTTAACGACGCAGAAGACCAAGATGAACGTTTCAAAGCTCAGGTCGATGCCAAAGATGCCGGTGATGATGAGGCTATGTACTACGATGCGGATTATATCAACGCACTCGAGCATGGTTTGCCACCGACGGCGGGACAAGGAATTGGTATTGACCGATTGGTGATGTTATTCACCAACACGCATACGATTCGCGATGTGATTTTGTTCCCAGCCATGCGCCCACAGCAAGGCAGTTAACACTGGACAGACCACAGAACAAGCGGCTCATTGAGCCGCTTTTTTTGCGCCTTGCGTCATTGTCTTTTCATAAACCTGCGATATTTTATCTGGCTTTTTCAGATATTTGGCTACAATTATCCGTATTACAACCCATCGTATGTCTCTTTATTGAGACAGATTAGAACTTGCCCTTCTTTATAATAGGGGCTTGATTCGCTGGCAAAAAAGACAGACTGGATGTAAGGCAGGTGTTATGGGATTCGATTCGGGGAATGACAAAACCTTGAGCTCACTCGTCGTTGTTGGCGGGACATATGAGCCTTGGTTAGCGACCCTTGAGCAAGCCGGTTGGCATTGTCATCGCTGTTATGATTTGCGAGCTGCACAGTCATTGCTACAAGATATCGGCCCCTGTATAGGTATTGTCGATTTAAGTCATGATGACTTCAGCCTCAATGGGGTGGCGTCACTGGTTAATCGCAACAAACAGGTGCGCTGGTTAGCCTTAGTAAGAGAAAACCAACTTAATAACGAAGCGATCTGCCAGTTTATTGTCAGCTTTTGTATTGATTACTTCACCTCGCCTGTCCCTAACTCGCAATTGATGAGTACCATTGGTCACCAATTGGGTATGTTGCGCCTTGAGCGACAAGTATGGCCGCAACTTGGCGATCATAGCGATATGGGTTTGGAAGGCGCCAGCCCCGCGATGAAAAAGTTGCGTGACCAGGTCAGGCGTGTTGCGCCAACCGACGTGTCTGTATTGATAGCCGGTGAGAGCGGCACAGGTAAGGAGTTGGTGGCGCAAGCGGTTCATCATGCATCAACCCGTGCGAAGGCTCGATTTGAGTCGATTAAATGCTCAGCGCTTGCGGATGAACAAATGCAGCAGGCGTTATTGGGAGACGAGCACTCGCATGGCAAAATTCGTCAATGCCATAAAGGTACCCTCTTTTTTGATGAGATTGGTGATCTGCCGCTGCATCTACAAGGGCACTTATTGCACTTATTGCAAGAGGGCACCTTGGATATCAGTCATGATAAATATGAGCATGACCTGGATGTGCGTGTGATTGCCTCGACCCACATGGATTTGGAAAAACGCGTGGCTGAGGGGCTTTTTCGTGAGGATCTGTATTACCGGTTAAACGTCCTGCGCATTAATATGCCTTCATTAAAAGACCGTCAGCCAGATGTGCCTGATTTAGCCGAATATTTTTTGCTTAAGTTTGCACGTCAATACAACACACAGGCGAGGACCTTTTCCGATGAGGCCAAGCGTGTGTTAAGCAGTTACTCGTGGCCGGGTAATGTGCGCGAGCTCATTAATCAGGTGAAACGGGCAGTATTGTTGGCCGATCATCTGGTGATTGAAGCGGAGCACTTAGATCTGCCCCGTCAGGGGGATTATAAACAAAGCTTACGTAAAATCCGTGAAGAGTCTGAACGAGACGCGCTGATCGCCGTCCTTGAAGAAAATAAGGGACAAGTATCGGCCGCGGCCAAAGAGCTCGGTGTGTCACGTGCGACCATGTATCGGCTATTGAACAAACACAACTTGATCCCCTCGCCGCGTACCTTCCGTCAGTAAATCTTTGTACGAGTGACGCGCAGGGCTGGCAGACTCAGCCCTGCTGGGATTGCGTATTTGGGATCGGAAACAGATAGTCGTACAGCCAGTTATAAACAAACGCATATACCAGATAAAATACCACGAGCCCAATATCCATACTGAGTGCTTGCCAAAAGCTCATCGACAGCCACCACATGATAAAGGGGATGGTTGCGACCAGCAGACCGGCTTCAAAGATCACCGCATGCAGCAGACGCAGCGGTAAGGTTTTGAGCACTGAGCCCCGCCAAGCCAGCATCGCTTTATCAAAGCCAATGTTGTAGACATAATTCCAAAGGGTGGCAAGCACAGAAAAAATCGCCCCCATGATCCCAAGATGACCGATGCCTGCGCCAAGGATCCAATTGAGCCCTAGCACCACTAAGATCAAGCCCGTTAATTCAAAACCGATAGCATGGCGCCATCTATCTGCTTTTGTTCTCATCAGATATTCCGTCGAAGTAAGGTAACCCGGTCAGACTACACCTCATACTCAACAACGCAACCGAGACGTCTCGAGGAAATGGATCATTGTGGTGTTTGGCGGTGAGCGATGAATTCAAAGCTGTACTGGTATAAACGAAAGTAGTTCACTGTATATTCAAACGGTGTCCCGTCGACAAGCTCGCTGACTGATTCGACCCGTAATATGGGCGAATTTTCACGGGTGTTGAGGAGGGCGGCGAGTGAGGTTGACGTGCTATCTGGCCAGACACATTGGCGACTTTTCGCGATCTGCATCCCCTTATGTCGCTCGATATAGTCGTACTTTGATGTTTGCATCACTTCGATACTGAGATCGGTAAACATGGCTACTGGCAGGTACGTGCACTCAAGGATTTCTGGCTCGCCATCAATCAAACGAAGACGTTGTATTTCATAAATCAACGTCCCTTCCTCCACGTTTAACTTGCTGGCAATGGTATGGCTGCAAGGTGACGTTTCAAATGCGATCACTTTTGAGCTGGGTGTTTTGCCTTGCGCTGAGACTTCTTCGATAAAGCCCATCAGTTGAAAGGCGTTGTGCTGTGCTTTAGGTGCTTTTACATAACTGCCGCTACCTCGGACACGGTAGAGGAGATCATTATCAACCAACACCTTCATCGCCTTACGTATCGTGACGCGGCTGACGTCATAGGTAGCCTGTAGCGTGGCCTCAGTCGGCATCATCGCGCCTGGTGTCAGGGTGCCATCTTTAATCTGCTCAGTGAGTAAATCGGCTATTTGCATGTAGCGAGGTTTCAACATGTCGGCTCCTTTTGGCTGCATTCCCCATCATAACAAACTGTGATCGATAATACATTTGAAGTACATAAATAGATTTTCATTGTGCCTTCGATCAATAAACGCCCTTTTGTGTATTCTTAAAGTATTATTTATGCAATACATTAAAGATACATATTAAGAGGAGACATGATGATGAAACCACAAAAGCTCACTATCGTCGGGGGTGGAAGCACCTATACATTGGGGATGATCAATAGCTTGATTGCTGAAAAAGAAGTATTTCCGCTAAGCAAAATCACCTTCTATGACATTGATGAACAAAGACAAGCCTCAAATGCCAAAGCGACGGAGATTTTGCTGCGCGAGGCCTATCCCGAGGTCGAGGAGTTCGTTTATACCACGGATAAAGAAACCGCATTTTCAGATGCCGATTTCTTCTTTATTCAGATCCGCACGGGTGGGTTACCGATGCGTGAGCGTGATGAGCAGATTCCACTCTCTTATGGCTGTGTCGGTCAAGAAACCTGTGGCGCGGGGGGCATGGCGTATGGACTACGCTCGATAGGAGACATGATCACTCTCGTGAATGACATCCGTCACTTTGCTCCGGATGCTTGGATTTTAAACTATACCAATCCCGCAGCCATTGTCGCTGAAGCCTTACAGCGAGAGTTTCCTCATGACAACCGCATTCTAAACATCTGCGACATGCCCGCTGCCATTATGGTGAGTTATGCGCAATTACTCGGCTGCGAAATCTGGGACTTGGTGCCGGAATACTTTGGGCTGAATCACTTTGGATGGTTTACCAAGGTACGAAACCGAGAAGGTGTCGACCTGACCGATGAGATTAAACGCATCATTTTGGAAGAGGGGATCAGTGCCGTTGATCCAGAAATTGCTGATGACCCTTCATGGCAAGCAACGTTCAAGAACATGCAAACCATGCTAAAAGACAATCCGCAGTATTTACCCAATACTTACCTGCAATACTACTTATATCCAGAAAAAATGGTGGAAAAAGAAGATATTGCTAATACGCGTGCGCGCCAAGTGATCAATGGGCGAGAAAAGCGAGTGTTTAGCCTGAATGAGCGCATCATTGCCGCGGGCACTACCGCTAATGAGCACCTACACGCAGACATTCATGGGCGCTATATGGTTCGTGTGGCGGCCTCTTTGGCATATAACCGTGGCGAGACGTATCTGGTTATCGTGCCAAACGATGGCGCGATTCCAAATATTCAGAATGATGCCATGGTTGAAGTCCCGGCAGCGTTAACCAATGACGGCCCGAAACGTTTTGCCGTTGGCACCATCCCTACGTTCCAAAAAGCACTGATAGAAGGCCAACTCGGCTACGAAAAGCTGGTCGTTGATGCGTGGTTTAGCGGGGATCGACAAACACTGGTCAACGCGCTCACGCTTAATCGCACCGTCGTGGATGTGCCAAAAGCGCAACAAATCGTCGATGAGCTTTTACGCGTTAATGCGGACTATCTACCTCAATTTCAACAATAATAGTATGCCCCAGACACTATCTGGGGCCAACATCTGGGAGCGATCATCATGAAAGATATGATCCAGCGCTTTGGCGCAGCAATGTTTGTCCCTGTGCTCCTCTTTCCTGCGGCCGGTATGTTATTGGGCTTATCGGTGATGCTGCTTAACCAAGATCTTTTTCCTTGGGCAGTGGAAGGCAGTGCATGGGTAAAAGTGTCAACGATCCTACTCCAAGCCTCGTTGGCGGTGTTTAAAAATATGGCGTTAGTGTTTGCGGTCGGGTTACCGATAGCACTAGCAAAATCTGCATCCGGGCGCGCAGTGCTTGCCACACTGGTGTCATACATCACCTTTAATTATGTGATTGGTGGCATTTTACAGTTTTGGGGACCTGAGCTTGGGGTGAACTATGTGGAGGGTGAGCGTGGGCTTACTGATGTGGGCGGTATACTTACTTTGGATACTAACCTATTGGGCGCCATCGTAATTGCTAGCCTCTCCGTTTGGGTTCACAACCGTTTCTTCGACAAAAAACTGCCAAACTGGGCGGCGGTATTTGGTGGCACACCTTTGGTGGTTATTGTGAGTTTTCCGATTATGGTACTCATGGCGATCATCACCTGTTTTACCTGGCCAAGTATTCAGCACGGCATTAATAATCTACAAACCTTTTTAGTCGGTGCGGGGTCATTCGGGGTGTGGATGTTCACCTTCCTTGAGCGGATTATGATCCCAACGGGGCTGCATCACTTTGTCTATGGCCCCGTATTCTATGGACCTGTAGCGGTGGATGGCGGCACAGTGGCCCATTGGATTCAAAATATCCAAAACTTTGCCAGCAACCCTGCGCCTTTAACCGAGCAGTTCCCACAAGGTGGCTTGATGTTGACTGGGATGGGGAAAGTCTTTGGCTGTACGGGGATTGCCATGGCCCTTTACGCAACCGCAAAACCAGAAAACAAGAAGATGGTGCTCGGTTTAGTACTCGGTGCGGCATTGACGGCCATTCTTACGGGGATCACTGAGCCGATTGAGTTTACCTTCCTGTTCATCGCGCCGGCATTGTTTGCACTCCACGCGGTACTGGCAGCTACCATGGCAACCATTGCCTATTGGTTTGGTGTCTCAGGTAACTTTCAAACCGGACTTATCGACTTTATTTTTCAAAATTGGCTACCACTAGGCAGCTTGCATGGCACCACATATATTGCACAAGTGCTTATCGGTCTGAGTTTTACCGCCATCTACTTTGTGGTATTCCGCGCGTTGATTTTGAAGTTTGATATTCCCACCCCTGGTCGAGGCAGCGCAGAGGCGAAGCTTTATACCAAAGCCGACTATAAGGGCGCGCAACAGAGTGATTCATCGAGCGGTGTGATTGACGGCGGACAAGCGAGCGCGTTTATTGAAGGGTTAGGTGGTAAAGACAACATAGCCCTGCTCACCAATTGTGCCACGCGGTTACGTATCAAGGTACATGAGCCTGAAAAAGTAGCGGAAACGCAATATTTCCAGGAGCATGGTGCAGTAAACATGGTGCGTAATGGTGATAGTTTCCAAATTATTGTCGGCTTAACCGTACCACAAGTCCGCGAAGAAATGACGCAACTAACACGGGCTTAAAGACTTTGTTGATTGTTCAGCACTCGAGGCGTCATTGATAAGCAATCATCAACACACATAGCATGATTAGACACATAGCATGATTAGCGGGCGGCTAAACGTAGGGTCGCTCGCGCCATTCCCCTTCCTCTTGTGACGCCTCGATAATAGCGCATCAGTACCGGTCATAAAGGCATCTAATATCACGTCGATAGCACAACTGATTGAGTTTTATCGATGATTAGCGGACTGGTTAGCACAATCCCCCATGTCTTTATTGCTAGACAGAGTGTTGCGCTTTATTTGAACAATATTTATATAACTTATTGATATTAATTATAAGTTATTGAATACTATTAGCTCCATTCACGCAGATTCACATGCTCAAGGAGGTTAATGCCATGACTTATTTTCCGATGAAAAAACTCGATGTCATCGTTGCCTCTGCGCGTTACTGTGCCAACCACTTGGCTCAGGATACCCGCTCACGCATCTGACTCTGCGTCCAACTGTAACTGGTCGCAGGTATAACGCGGCCAGTTTGCAGTCCCACTTCGCTTTATGCCTGTGGCCTCCTGTAACCGAAAAGGAGAGCCATCATGACTCAACTATCTTTATTACCCTTAGCCCAAGCGCTGGTGCGTTTGGATATGATTCGTCAGCGTCGCGCGAGCACACACCGTTACCGCTACACAGATGTGGCGTTAAATCGTCACCTACAACGTGATATTGGTATTGCGCCTGACAAACAAGATGCTTTGCCCGTTAGCACACAATTTGCGGCCAAACGTTATCTTGTGACATGGCGACGACGATGGCGGTGGTTATAATGGGCCCCAGGAAGCGGCGTATCGGTTGATACGCCGCCCCATCCTCGAATAAAACACTGCGCGGCAGCCAACTTGGCTGCCGTTTGCGATCTAAGGGCAGGGGTTGGGATAGCGGTTAGCAATCTCATCAATACCGGCAAGCACATCGTCACTCAGCGTCAGATCCAAGCTATCGAGATTACTCTCGAGCTGTTTTAGCGTCGTGGCACCGATGATGTTAGACGCGACAAAAGGACGACTATTCACAAACGCGAGTGCCATTTGTGCAGGATCGAGGCCATGGCGTTGGGCAAGATCGACGTACTCTTGCGTGGCCTTTTGCCCTGACTCGGTAAAGTAGCGCGCGAAGCGTTGGTGCAGTGTACAACGGGCCCCTTTCGGGCGTGCGCCTTGCAAATATTTTCCGCTCAACGCGCCAAACGCGAGCGGCGAGTACGCAAGCAACTCGACCCCTTCATGATGACTGATTTCCGACAGGCCGACTTCAAAGGTGCGGTTAAGCAAATTATAAGGGTTCTGAATAGAGACGATACGCGTGAGGCCGTGCTTCTCTGCCAGATGCAAATAGCGCATCACGCCCCAAGGCGTTTCGTTTGAGACACCGATATAACGAATTTTTCCTGCTTGGACAAGCTCATGCAGCGCATCCAGCGTGTCGAGGATGGTGACCCCAGAGTGTTCATCTTGATACGGATAATTGAGCTTACCAAAACAATTATTGTGCCGCTGTGGCCAGTGCACTTGATACAAATCGATATAGTCGGTTTTTAGTCGTGTCAGGCTATCCTCAACGGCTTGATGAATATGGCGTCGGTTAAGCGACATATTGTCACGGATATAGGGGACATTGCGTGGTCCGGCTACCTTGGTGGCGAGGATAACACGATCGCGCTTCCCGGACTTTTCTAACCAGCTGCCGATGTACTGTTCGGTTAAACCTTGTGTGGATTGGCTGGGGGGAACGGGATACATTTCAGCGGTATCAATGAAATTCACGCCCCGCTCAAAGGCAAGATCGAGCTGCGCATGGGCGTCAGCTTCACTATTTTGCTCACCAAATGTCATGGTGCCTAAGCACACTTTACTCACCTCTAGCGAGGAATGGGGCAAACGGTGGTATTGCATCCTTTCTCCTTGTCTGCAATCGACCTATGGCAGTCCATAGTAGAGAATTTTAAAAATGATCGAAAGCGGTTTAGCTGCGGCTTGACAGCTGGTTAAATATTGACCATTACTAAATGGACTGTCCGATGGTATCGGTCTGAGCGCGGTGTTATTGCTAGGCATGATGGACACGAAAAAGTGTAATCTAGAGGAAAGTCAGATGAACTATTCACAGCTTAAAGCCTGGATGCGCGCGGATCCTCGCTCATGTCCACAATGTTATGTGATGGCACACGCAGGCGGCGCAAAATACTCGGTCGAAGTAGAAGTGAAGCATGAATTAGAGCCTTTACGCTCAGACCAAACCGGTGAAGTGATGCAGTTTGATCATGTCGGGCAAGTCGGGGAGAAACTTAAAGCCCTGGGAATTGAAGAGGGCGTATTACGCTTGATGGACCCTTACGATGAGTTTGCCACCGGGGGCGAGCCAAGCTGTCGAGAAGATATGCCAATTCGTTTTTGATGTTTTACCTAAACGCGCGGGATGTCATGCGTGCGGATTGACACTTACTTCGGATCCACAAAGTAACGACGCAAGATTTGGTGGGTGAATTGCGTGCGTAAATAAAAGCCGCGTGGCAAGGTACGGATCGGCTCACCATCGGGGCCGAAAGCGTCGGTCAAGGCCTTGCCGTTGGCTGCTTTGGGTCGTAGTTGGAGAGACTCACCTTGGCGGGCTGTGATTTCCGTCACGCGACCGAGTGCTACCCAATCCATTAACTCCTCCCAATCGGCGCGCAGTCGCGCTTCCTCCTCTTGGCTAGGGGACCATAATAATGGCGTGCCAATGCGGCGCTGTGATACCGGTATATCGCGTTCGCCTTCAACGGGGATCCACAAGACGCGTGACAGTTTTTGCCGCACATGGCTATTTTCCCAGCGCACCCCCGCGATCCCAGTGAGCGGCGCAACGCACACAAAGGTGGTTTCCAGCGGCTTACCATCGCCGTTGACCGGAATTGTTTTTAGCTCAATGCCTAAATGCGCAAAGTCTTGTTCGGGTTTGCTGCCGGCGTTGGCGCCCAAACAGGCCTCGAGTAACATGCCAATCCAACCTTTCTCTCGCGTGAGTGACGCTGGACAAGGGATCGACAGTGTCTCGCTGACTTCGCCAAGGGTCAGACCGGCGAGGGCGAGTGCTCGCTCCATCAATACCTGCTCGGATGCGGGGGGCTGTATCACTGTGCTGGGATCCTGCTCGTTACGTTGAGAGCGTGCATTATCAAGAACTGCTGTATTAGCTGCAAGTCGATCCTACCCTTGATGATCCTATCCGTACGCTTGTAGTTATCCACAGCTGAAGGATGATTGATGAGTTTCCCGACTGTCATGATCAAATATACAGTACGTAAAGGAGGGTGAAAATGTGAAAAATCGCGAACCTGCCGTTTTTTTGCGCTATTGGTGTGGATAATTTTCTGATTGGTGGATCTTTGAGCGATCTGTGTGTCTTTGACGATCGCTCGATCTTAAAAAAGATCCTTTTGTTGCGACGCGTCTTTAATTAACTGATTATTAATACATTTGTTGTTTTTTATGTCGCTTTTAATTCTATGACACGATCCTTAATCGTTCGAGAAGTGAACTTTTTCTAGGATTCTTCACAAATCTATCCACAGAAAGCGTGAATAAATGTGCGCAAACTCTCATTGCTATGTTTATAACTTCCTGTTAGGGGCTGAGTTATCCTCAGATGACGACGAGTGCGCAAAAACAACGCTCAATCCACAATGTTTGTTTACCCTTCACCGCTTTTTGTGAAAAAATCAGGTTCAGTAGAGATTTATCATTGAGGTCGTCCAGTGATTGATGGCGATGGCTATCGTCCCAACGTGGGGATAGTAATTTGTAACGGCCACGGTCAAGTTCTCTGGGCTCGTCGATATGGTCAGCATTCATGGCAGTTTCCACAAGGTGGCATCGATGAGGGGGAAAGCCCTGAACAAGCGATGTACCGGGAATTGTATGAAGAAGTGGGGCTGACTAAAAAAGATGTACGCATCTTGGGGACTAGTCGACATTGGCTACGCTACAAGTTACCCAAACGCCTTGTGCGCTGGGATTCCAAGCCCGTGTGTATCGGGCAAAAGCAAAAGTGGTTTTTGCTCAAACTTGAATGTGACGAGTCACGCGTTAATGTCTCGCGCGGGGGGACACCAGAGTTTGATGGCTGGCGCTGGGTGAGCTATTGGTATCCAGTGCGGCAAGTGGTGGCATTTAAGCGGGAAGTGTATCGGCGTGCGATGAAAGAATTCGCGCCACTTGCGATGCCGTTTAAAGAACGCAAACCTCGGCGTCGACACAAGCGAGGATAAATGTAAGGAGAGATTGGGTGCTCACGCAGTTAAGGAATATTGTGCAAAGTGTGGCGGCGTCTTCAGATCTTGAGCAGGCGTTACACACCTTGGTGCAACAAACTTGCGTGGCGATGCGTACCGAGTGCTGCTCCGTTTATCTTGCCAATGCCGAACACCAACAGTTTGAGCTTATGGCAACACAAGGCCTCGACCCTTGTGCACAAGTGTCGATGGCATTTGGCGAGGGTTTGGTCGGTGTGGTGGGTCAGCGTGCTGAGCCTTTAAATTTGGCGCACGCGCGTAAGCACCCCGCGTTCAAACCCTTCCCCTCCACCGGCGAAGATGCCTTTCAATCCTTTCTTGGCACGCCTATCATTTATCGCAAAAAGGTGTTGGGTGTGCTGGTGGTGCAACAACATCAACCCCGCCAGTTTGATGAGAGCGAAGAGTCCTTTCTCGTGACCTTAGCCGCGCAGTTGGCCGTGGTGTTTGCGCATGCCGATGCCCAAGGTGGCTGGCAGGGAGCGCCGTCTCCCGTGTTGCTAGAGGGAATGCCTGCGTCGCCGGGCATTGGGATCGCACAAGCATGGTGTGATGACTCTCAACCGCGGCTTGAAGAGGTGGCGCCTGCTTGCCACCTAGATACACAAGGTGAACTCGACAGACTGGACGCGGCGATTGACGATGCCAGTACCGAGTTTCGCCGTCTGCGTAAACGCTTTGATAAAGAGCTGCAAAAAGACGCGCTGGCGATTTTTGATTTGTTTGTTCATCTGCTTAACGATCCTATGCTGCGTGAAGACATGACAGTACGGGTCCAACAAGGGGATGCCGCCACTTGGGCGGTGAGACAAACGGTTGAAGCCTTTTCTGCCCGTTTTGCCGCGATGGATGATCCTTACCTAAAAGCCCGAGCGGGCGATGTGAAAGAGTTAGGACAGCGGCTGCTTTACTTTTTAATTGCGCCTGCGGGGAGTCCACCACCGGTTTCGACACCCATTGTGCTGTTGGCGCGAGAGCTAACGGCGGGCATGTTAGCGTCCATTCCTCGCGCGTTGCTCACTGGTGTGGTGGCGGAAGAAGGGGCGGCGAACTCACACGCGGCGATCTTGGCGCGTGCGTTGGGGATCCCGGCGGTGATGGGCGTCAGCTTTTCGCCCGCTAAGCTTCATCAAAAAACCGTGATCCTCGATGGCCACAAAGGGGTGCTGATGATCGAGCCCGCTGAGGCATTGATCAATGAATACCAGCACCTCGTGCAAGAGGAAGCGAGCCTACAGTCTACGTTTGAGACGGCACTTGCGGCACCAGGACATACTCAGGATGGCACGCGTATTGAAGTTCACTTAAACGCCGGCTTAAGCGCCGATAGCCAGATTGCAATCAATCAGGGCGTTGACGGTGTTGGGCTCTTTCGTACGGAAGTGCCGTTTCTGATGCAGCGCCGTTTTCCGTCTGAAGACGAGCAGGTCAAACAATACCGTGCGATTCTTGCCAGTTACCCTGATAAACCTGTGGTGATGCGCACCTTAGATATTGGCGGCGATAAACCATTACCGTATTTAAGTGTTGAAGAGGACAACCCGTTTTTAGGCTGGCGCGGGATCCGTTTTACCCTCGACCACCCGGATATCTTCTTGATTCAAGTTCGCGCCATGTTGCGTGCCAGTATTGGTTTTAACAACCTTAAGCTATTGCTGCCGATGATCTCTGGGCGTAACGAGTTATTGGAAGCCAAGGCGTTGATTAGCCGTGCTTATCAAGAGGTCAGCCAAGAGGCACACCAAGCTGGGCAAAGTATCAATATCCCTTTATTGGGGATCATGGTTGAAGTTCCCTCTATTCTTTATCAGCTCGATAACATTGCGCGCGATGTCGATTTTCTTTCGGTCGGCACCAATGATCTCACTCAATATCTATTAGCGGTCGATCGCAACAATGCGCGCGTGGCTGATATTTTTGATGCGCTGCACCCCTCGGTATTACACGCATTAGCGTCGATTGCCGCTGTGGGGAGCCGTCATCAGCTTCCGGTTAGTGTGTGTGGAGAGCTAGCCGGTGATCCGGTGGGGGCGTCTTTGCTGGTGGGGTTGGGGTATCACCAGCTCAGTATGAATACCCGCAACGTGGCCAAGATTAAGTATTTGCTAAGCCGTTTATCGCACGCGCATTTAGTCACGCAGGCCAAGCAGATGCTAACCCTGGATCATCCAGACGAGATCCGCGCTGCCACTGAAGCTTTTCTGGCCGCGCAAGGGTTAGAGGCGTTGGTCAAAGTCGGACAGCTGCGATGATAACCAGCTTAACGGCCCTACTCTTTGTAATGTGTATGCTGCTGGGTGCCTGCGTGGGGACGTTGTCTGGCCTTCTGGGAATTGGTGGCGGGTTGGTCGTCGTGCCTGCGCTGACCTTTCTCCTCCCCGTGTTCGGTATTGCGCCCACTGTGGTGATGCCCATTGCGCTCGCTACCTCGCTCGCGACCATTGTACTGACGTCGAGTGCCTCTGCTTGGCGCCATTTTCGTCTGGGGAATGTTCACCTTGAGGCGGTTAAAGCGCTCGTCCCTGGCATGATGCTGGGCGGCGTCTTGGGGGCAGGGCTTGCGGATCGGCTGCCACACGATTGGTTGCCCCGCCTGTTTGGCGTGATAGTACTCGCTATGGCGCTACAAATGTTGCTCAATCGGCGTCCCTATCGCGCGCGTCCTTTACCGCATTGGCTGCGACTGTCCTTTGCGGGCACGCTGATTGGGACACTTTCTAGCTTAGCGGGGATCGGGGGCGGCTCGTTTACCGTCCCATACCTGCATTGGCGCGGAGTGAGTATGCACCAAGCCATTGGCAGTGCCTCGGCGGGGGGCGCGGTGTTGGCGCTGGGTGGCATGATGAGTTTTATGTGGTTGGGCTGGCGTCAAACGGAACCCTTGCCCGCGCTCAGTGTCGGATATTTGTATTTGCCTGCGTTGCTCGGCGTCGTGTCAACGTCGGTATTGATGACACGGGTCGGTGCTCAACTGGCGGTGAGACTACCCACTGCGCAAATAAAACGTATTTTTGCCGTCTTTCTTGTTATTGTCGGCGCCAGCATGTTGTTGAAATAAAGGATCCCATTCATGGCCGAAGGCTACATTACCTTTCCGTCAATCGACCCCATCTTATTTGAACTTGGTCCGGTAGCCGTGCGTTGGTACGGTTTAATGTATTTACTTGGCTTTGTGTTCGCCTTGTGGCTTGCGAATCATCGTGCGGCCAAACCGAATAGCGGTTGGAGCAAAGAAGAAGTCAGCGATCTCCTTTTTGCTGGCTTTTTGGGCGTCGTGCTCGGGGGACGTATTGGCTATGTCCTATTTTATCAATTTGATGCCTTTATTGCCGATCCGCTGTTTTTATTCAAAGTGTGGACAGGTGGCATGTCCTTCCACGGGGGCTTGCTGGGTGTGATCACCGCCATGGCGTGGTACGCGCGTAAAACTCAGCGTCACTTTTTTACCGTTGCTGACTTTATCGCGCCGCTGGTACCGTTTGGATTGGGCGCAGGTCGTCTAGGGAATTTTATCAATGGTGAACTTTGGGGACGGGTGACTGATGTCCCGTGGGCGATGGTATTCCCAAGTGGTGGCCCTTGGCCGCGGCACCCCTCACAGCTCTATGAGTTTGCGCTAGAAGGTGTCGCCCTGTTTGTGATCCTCAACCTCTACATCAAAAAGCCACGCCCGATGGGCGCAGTATCAGGGCTTTTCTTGGCTGGCTACGGGACGTTCCGCTTTATTGTGGAATATTTCCGTGAGCCAGATGCGCACCTAGGCTTGTTTGCCGGCATTTTCAGTATGGGACAACTGTTGTCATTACCCATGATTATTGCGGGGGCAGTGATGATCGGATGGGCGTACCAGCGTCAATCCGCCAAGTGACCGAATAGCGCTAATCGGTTATAGTAAGTAAACCATCAAGGCACCTCAGCGGTGCCTTTTGTTCGTTTGGCCAATGATAGGAAACACTATGAAGCAGTATCAGGCTTTGATGCAGGATATTCTCGATAATGGGACGGATAGAGGCGATCGCACGGGCGTGGGAACACGGTCAGTGTTTGGTCGGCAACTGCGGTTTGACCTTGCCGCTGGCTTTCCGCTACTCACCACCAAAAAACTCTACACGCGTGCCATTATCCATGAGCTTTTGTGGTTCCTTAACGGCGATACGAACGTTCACTATTTACAAGAAAATAAGGTGCGTATCTGGGATGAGTGGGCGACTGAAACCGGCGATCTTGGCCCCGTTTATGGCGCGCAGTGGCGCTCTTGGGCGTGTCCTGATGGCTCGACCGTGGATCAAATCGAACAACTGATCGCGCAAATTAAAACGAAACCTAATTCACGTCGTCATATCATTACCGCTTGGAACCCTGCTGATTTGCCTGATGAGTCGATAAGCCCAACCGAGAACGCCGAACAAGGCAAGATGGCCTTGGCGCCTTGCCATTGCTTGTTCCAGTTCTACGTGGCTGATGGCAAGCTTTCATGCCAGCTTTATCAGCGCAGCGCCGATTACTTCTTGGGTGTGCCGTTTAACATTGCCAGCTATGCGCTTTTCACTCATATGATTGCGCAACAATGCGATTTAGCGGTGGGCGATTTTGTCCATACCTTTGGAGACGTGCACCTTTATCATAATCATTTAACCGACGAGATTGTTTACGAGCAACTAAAACGTGAACCGCGTGCACTACCTCGCTTGGTGATCAAACGTAAACCGGCGTCTATTTTTGATTATCAAATTGATGACTTTGAGATTGAAGGGTACGAGCCGCACCCAACGATTAAAGCACCGATAGCCATTTAGTGACGTCTCATCGATATCGCGACATCTTTATCTGACTTACTTTGGTGTCTCCAATAAAAAACCACCGCACGGGCGGTGGTTTTTTGCGCTTGGGCGGGAGGTCAACCCATCACTGTGACAACAGCACAATGCTTCCTGGAACAATCACAAAGACGAGGCCGATGTAAGCCAGTACCGCCGCTTTTGATTTGGCTGCCAATTGGCCTAACCAGTCGGCCCCTTTGAGCGGCAATTCACGCAAGAACGGAATACCGAAAATCAGCGTCGTCGCCAAGATGTTGAAGCTTAAGTGCACCAACGCGATTTGTAGGGCAAAGACCGCGAATTCACCGGTAACCGCCGTGGCGGCGAGTAGGGCGGTAATACAAGTCCCAATGTTGGCGCCTAAGGTGAAGGGGTAGATGTCACGGACTTTTAGCACCCCTGAGCCGACTAGCGGCACCATTAAGCTGGTGGTTGTCGATGAAGACTGCACCAAAACAGTGACCACAGAGCCTGAGAAAATACCGTGCAGTGGACCACGACCAATCGCGTTCTTCAGCATGTCTTTGGCACGACCGACCATCAGCTTTTTCATCACTTTGCCCATGATGGTAATCGCAATCACGATGGCAGCAATCCCCATGACAATCATGATAGCGCCACCAATGTTACCAGGCAGGGCGGCTTCAAGCGGTGATTGCACCGCGTTAACCACGGGTTTTGTCAGCGGTTTAACAAAGTTCAAACCTTTAATGCTCATGTCACTGGCTTGCGTCAGCGGTGAAACCAACCACTCGGAAATCTTGTTCAGCAAACCGAACGCCATCTCTAATGGCAGGAAGATAGCAACGGCAAAAAGGTTGAAGAAATCATGGACGGTGGCGCAACTAAATGCGCGACTAAACTCCACTTTACAGCGGGCATGCCCAAGGCTCACGATCGTGTTAGTGACCGAGGTGCCTACGTTTGCCCCCATGACCATTGGAATCGCGGCTTCAACGGGGAGGCCACCTGCGACTAAGCCAACTATAATAGAGGTGACTGTGCTTGACGATTGGATCAATGCGGTAGCAACAATACCAATCATTAAGCCAGCTACGGGATGAGAAGCGAACGCGAAGAGCGTCTTTGCTTCGTCGCCGACGGCCCATTTAAAGCCGCTTCCTACCATGGCAACGGCCACCAGTAGGAGGTAAAGCATGACGGCAAGCTTGGTCCAACGGAACCAATTTGAGGAGCTCTGGGTTGCCTCTACCGCTGTAGCATGGGGAGTCATAAGATATCTCCGTGACAGTTCGATGTCAGTTTAGTGTCAAAGCAAAAATCTGCGGCGATAGTAAGAAGGTAATATTTCAGAAATATGACACAAATACTGCAGTGGTTTGAAAATCCGATCTGGACGAGGTTATCAGTGGAATTCGCGCCAGTTAGCTTGCTGATTTTAAGTATTATTTGTGCCCGTTCGGTGCCGTAAAAAAATCCGTGGAAAAAATGTAACAGGGAGGCGCGCGTTGACACTATGCTAGACACAGGGCGGTTAGCAAGGATAAAAAAGATTAGACTGCGAATAAATCAATGGTAAGTTAGTTTTGATATCGGTTTTTCCGATGTTTACTATCAGAACAAACGATTTTTCTAAAAGTGGTCTGGCTGACTAGACTACGGAAATCCACTTTTTTTGTATGGAGTGCTTAAATGACTGATGTCATTCGTCAGTTTCTGAAAATGGAATCCGCAGGAGGTATTGTGCTGATTATTGCGGCGGTATTGGCGATGTTCGTAGCGAACTCGGATCTACAGCCTTTATATGACAGCACCCTTCATACCTATATAGCCGGTTTATCGGTTGGTCATTGGATCAACGATGGCTTGATGGTGATTTTTTTCCTGCTGATTGGTTTGGAAGTGAAGCGTGAGTTGGTGCAAGGTGCCTTAAACTCGAAAGACAAAGCGACCTTCCCGGCGGTCGCCGCCATTGGTGGGATGCTCGCCCCCGCATTGGTCTATTTAGCCTTTAACTGGGGTGACCCTCTCGCGGTATCGGGGTGGGCGATCCCGGCCGCGACCGATATTGCCTTTGCCCTCGGTGTCTTGGCATTGCTGGGTAATCGTGTACCGTTGGCGCTAAAGGTCTTCTTGCTCGCACTGGCGATTATTGACGATCTTGGGGTAATAGTGATCATCGCGCTATTTTACAGCAGTGATCTGTCAGTGGTTGCGTTAGCCAGTGCGTTTGCTGCTACCTTAGTCTTGGTGGCGATGAACATGCGCAAGGTCACCAGTATCACCGCGTATGTGGTGGTCGGTTTGGTGCTGTGGTTCAGTGTTTTACAGTCAGGTGTTCACGCGACCCTCGCCGGTGTCGTGCTTGGCTTTGCCATCCCACTGAAAGGTAAAACGGAGGATGACCCATCACCGTTGAAAAAAATGGAGCACGCCCTCCATCCTTATGTGTCGTATTTGATCCTGCCTATCTTCGCCTTTGCGAATGCCGGGGTGTCTTTGGATGGCGTCTCTTTGGCAAACTTAACCGAAATGTTGCCGTTAGGTATTGCATTGGGTCTGCTGATTGGTAAGCCTTTGGGTATCTTTAGCTTTAGCTGGGCAGCGGTGAAACTCGGCATTGCCAAATTACCAGCACGTGTGAATTTCACCCACATCTTCGCGGTGTCAGTGCTTTGTGGTATTGGTTTTACCATGTCTATTTTTATCTCGTCACTGGCCTTTGTCGGTGTGAATGGCGAGTTCGTCACACTCTCTCGTCTGGGGATCTTGATAGGATCAACCTTGGCCGCGGTGATTGGTTATGCGGTCTTGCACTTTGCATTGCCCCCAGCCAGCGCGCTTGCTGATGAACGAGGAGACGAGTATGAAGAAGGCGACACTAGCATTGATTACTAGCCTGGTTGCCGTCTCTGGCTCTGCCATGGCGGCGAACCAGGAGATGTACTGCCACGGAGAAAAGGATAACAGCGACGTGTGCCAAGCCTACTTAGCGGGCGTGGCAGATGGAAAAGCGATGACGGCCTCATTAAACGACACAGATAAAGCCGAAAATGGGTCGAGCTTTTCAGAGCGTGCGTTAGAGCATCGTGCTGGAGAGCGGGTGAGAAAGCCGCTCGATAAAGATGATGTGAAAGACTAAAACGAGCATGAAACTTGAAGGCGCCAGAGGGGCAGCGTAAGCTGCTCGTCTGGCGTTTTTTTATCAATCAGCATGGCTCACCTAAACTACAACCACCTCTACTATTTCTGGATGGTCTGCAAGCAAGGTTCGATCACCCAAGGGGCGGACAAACTTTGTTTAACACCACAAACTGTGACAGGGCAAATCCGAGCGCTGGAACAGCGCTTAAATGGCAAGCTTACTAAACGCAATGGCCGTTATGTTGAGCCCACCGAACTGGGTCAGCTCGTTTTTCAATATGCGGACCGTATGTTTGGCTTGAGTTATGAGATGCTGGATATTGTTAACTATAGCCAACAAGAAAACATCTTATTTGATGTAGGGGTGGCTGATGCCTTATCTAAGCGTTTGATCAGTCAAATCTTGCTTCATGCTATCCCGAACGATAATGCCATCCACCTACGTTGCTTTGAATCGACGCACGAGATGCTACTCGAACAGCTCTCTCAGCACAAATTGGATATGATCTTGTCCGACTGCCCAGTCGATTCCACGCAACAGGCGGGGTTATTTAGCGTCAAGCTTGGTGAGAGTAGCATGAGTTTGTATTCCTCTAATCCCGCAGAGCCCCCCGATGTGCCGCTACCTATCCGTCTTGCCACGCAAAAAATATTGATGCCGAGCAAAGCGACCGCTATGGGACGAAAACTCACACAGTGGTTTGATCAACAAGGCATCGTGCCCAACATACTGGGTGAGTTTGATGACTCTGCACTGATGAAAGCATTTGGCATTAGTCATCAGGCGTTATTCATTGCGCCCACCACCTATGCCGAGGAAGTGACGCGCCTCGGGCAAGCCGTACAAATTGTCGAGTTGAGTGCGGTCAAAGAAGAGTACTATGTGATATTCGCCGAGCGAATGATCCAGCATCCGGCGGTCAAGCGGATTTGTGAGGCAGATTACAGCCGCTTATTTGTTTAGTTACAGATTGGCATAAAGATCGTGCTAGACTCGTGGCAATGAGTATTAATGAGTGATGGAAGTTGAATGGATTTAGCCCGCATGCAGCAGAATGGGCCGAAGGCGGTAAACCTGCTCAAGGCCATGGCCAACGAGAAACGCCTGTTCATTCTGTGTTATCTACTGCAAGGAGAGTTGTCGGTTGGGCAGCTGGTGGAGCGAGTGCCTTTAAGCCAATCGGCGCTGTCTCAACACCTTGCTTGGCTTCGAAAAGATGGCCTAGTGGCCACGCGTAAAGAAGCGCAAACCGTGTATTACTCGCTAAAAAGTGATGAAGTTGAGGCGGTTATCCAGTTATTACATGATCTGTATTGTAAGGAAACCGTGGATTCACCCAACCCTTAAGCAATAAAAAAACCGGCCGAAGCCGGTTTTTTTTATCTCTTTGCAAAGAGCAAAATTACAGCGCTTTAATTTGTACTGCGAATGCTGCTTTGTAACGAGCTGCTTTGTTCTTGTGGATCAGGCCTTTGGTGGCTGAACGATCAAGAATAGGCTGAACTTGTGCAAAAGCAGCAGTTGCTGCTTCTTTGTCGCCTGCAGCGATAGCTGAAGCAGTTTTCTTCATATAAGTGCGCATCATAGAGCGACGGCTTGCGTTGTGCTGGCGACGCTTCTCAGACTGGATCGCACGCTTCTTAGCAGATTTGATATTCGCCAAGGGTCTAACTCCCAAATCTTTTTGTTCGGTGACATTTCAAGGCGGAGGACTATGCCTCTTTTTACCTCTATTGTCAATTCATTTGTGCAAAGATCCGCCGCTCCAACGATGTGTTGGCGCTGCGGGGTTATCACAGTTAATATGGCGGCTGATTCTATCAGCATTTCAGCCCCGACGTCACCTATATTTCCATTTCTTATCGATGTCAGTGATAACGTGACAGCGGAAAGAAACAATGAAGGTGCGACAGTGACGCGCATTGGGCACGTGTTTTCAAGAGGTAACCGTGAGTAAGCGACTTTTACGCTCTGGGCTCATCGTGAGCACCATGACTTTGGTGTCCCGTGTTTTAGGGCTGGTCCGTGATGTGGTGATCGCGAACTTGATGGGGGCAGGCGCCGCCGCCGATGTGTTCTTTTTCGCCAACAAAATTCCGAACTTTTTGCGTCGTTTGTTCGCAGAAGGTGCCTTCTCGCAAGCGTTTGTGCCCGTATTAACTGAATATCAAGCGCGAGATAAAGATGATGACACACGCGCGCACTCGCGTGAGCTGGTCGCCAATGTGGTGGGCACCTTAGGTGGCTTGGTTACTCTTGTCACCTTGTTCGGGGTGGTCGGTTCGCCCGTCCTAGCGGCGCTGTTTGGTACAGGTTGGTTCGTTGATTGGCTCGAGGGCCGGCCTGACGGTGCCAAGTTTGAGTTGGCGAGCTTGATGCTCAAAATTACCTTCCCTTACTTATGGTTTATTACCTTTGTGGCTTTATCTGGGGCGATACTTAACACCCTCAATAAATTTGCGGTGTCGAGCTTTACCCCTGTTTTTTTGAATATCGCCATTATCGCAGCGGCGATAGGGCTCTCCCCGCATCTTGCCCAACCTGAAATAGGTTTGGCGATTGGTGTCTTTATTGGGGGCGCGGTTCAGCTTTTATTTCAACTACCTTTCCTCTCTCAAGAAGGCATGCTGGTAAAACCTAAGTGGGGCTGGCAGCATCCTGGGGTAGTGAAAATACGTCAGCTGATGATTCCCGCGCTTTTCGGGGTCTCGGTGAGCCAAATTAACCTATTATTCGATACCTTTATTGCCAGTTTCTTGATGACAGGGTCGATCAGTTGGCTGTATTACTCTGATCGCTTGCTTGAATTTCCGCTCGGCCTGTTTGGTATTGCTATTGCCACCGTGATCTTGCCGGCGCTATCGAAAAAGCATGTGGACCAATCGCCTCAGCAATTTTCCGCCACCATGGACTGGGGGGTGCGTATGGTGTTGCTCCTTGGGATCCCAGCGATGGCGGGTTTGATCGTGCTTGCCCAACCGATGTTGATGGTGCTCTTTATGCGTGGTGAATTTGGCGTCCCTGACGTAGAAGCGGCGAGTTTATCGTTGATGGCTTATGCCTGTGGCTTGGTCAATTTTATGGTGATCAAGGTCCTTGCGCCTGGTTACTACGCCCGCCAAGACACCAAAACGCCCGTAAAGTATGGTGTGATAGCGATGGCGAGTAACATGGTTTTCAACGCCATTTTTGCTTACTTGTTTAGTTATGTCGGGCTGGCCATAGCCACCGCGCTGTCTGCGTTGATTAACGCCGGCCTGCTCTATCAAGGATTACACCGCCAAGGCATTTATCAATTATCGCGGGCAACCGTCGGATTTATTAGCAAACTCGTGTTGGCTGTGGGGGTGATGATTGCCGGTTTGTACCTGGTGATGCCTGCGTTGTCTCAGTGGGTGTCGATGTCCTTGTTATCTCGAAGCTTAACGTTAGCCAGCCTTATTGTGGGAGGCGGCGCGCTTTATCTTGTCACCGCCCTGTTGCTCGGTGTACGGGTGAGTGATATTCGTCATCGTGGATGATAGAGCGCGCGGATTATCAATCCAGGGCTGATTGCCAGCGCTGACTAGTATATAATCCGCCAGTTTTAATAGTTCAAATAGTCAGCAGGCGATGGAATTAATTCGAGGCATCCACAACATCCGGGCGCAACACCGAGGCTGTGTACTGACCATCGGGAATTTCGATGGTGTCCACCTCGGCCACCAGGCTGTTTTGCGTCAAGTCGTTGAGAAGGCCAGAGCCCTTGACTTGCCTGCGACCGTCATGCTGTTCGAGCCGCAACCGCTCGAGCTATTTCTCGGAGAGCAAGCGCCTGCCCGTTTATCGCGATTGCGGGACAAATACACCCAGCTTGCCAAACTGGGCGTCGACAGGCTGTTGTGCGTGAGTTTTACCCCGGCATTCGCCGCCATGAGCCCTGATGCCTTTGTGGACCGCTTGTTGGTCAATCAATTGGGTGTTAAGTTTCTGGTTGTGGGTGACGACTTTCGCTTTGGCCTTAAGCGAACTGGCGACTTTTCGCGCTTAAAACAAGCCGGACAAGAGCATGACTTTGCGGTTGTCAGTACCGAGAGCTTTTGTGTGAGCGACCGGCGTGTGAGTAGCACGGCGATTCGTGATGCACTTTCCGCCGGAAAGATGCAAGTGGCGGCCGATATGCTAGGGCGTCCTTACAGTATTTGTGGCCGGGTTGCCCACGGTCGCAAGCTAGGGCGGACGATTGGTTTTCCTACTGCAAATGTGTTGCTTAAACGTCGCGTTTCACCTGTGTCTGGTGTCTATGCGGTAACGGTGGCCATCGATGGGCAATCATTGCCTGGGGTGGCGAATGTAGGGCACCGTCCTACGGTAAACGGCACGCACCAGCAACTCGAAGTACACCTTTTTGATCACACGCTCGACTTATACGGCAAACAGCTTGAAGTAAGCTTGTTACATAAGTTGCGTGACGAGACCAAATTTGCGTCAGTAGACGCGTTAAAAATGCAAATTCAACGAGATGCATCAGCCGCGCGTGCGTGGCTGGCTGATGCCAATAATGTCTAGAGTGTAACCTCCATACGGAATCAATAATCAATGAGTGACTACAAAGATACCTTAAACCTGCCGGAAACCGCGTTTCCGATGCGAGGTAATCTTGCTAAGCGCGAGCCTGATATGCTCAAGCGTTGGTACGATGAAGATCTTTACGGTGCAATCCGTCAAGCGAAGAAAGGCAAAAAAACATTTATTTTGCATGACGGTCCTCCGTACGCGAACGGCAATATTCACATTGGTCACTCTGTTAATAAAATTCTCAAAGACATTATTATTAAATCGAAAACGCTGGCGGACTATGACGCACCGTACGTCCCTGGCTGGGACTGCCATGGTCTACCTATCGAATTGATGGTAGAGAAAAAAGTTGGCAAGCCAGGTCAGAAAATCTCCACCGCCGAGTTCCGGGAAAAATGTCGTGAATACGCGGCCAAGCAAGTGGAAGGTCAAAAAGCCGACTTCAAACGGCTTGGCGTGTTAGGTGAGTGGGATAAGCCTTACCTGACCATGGACTTTAATACCGAAGCCAATATTATCCGAGCGCTGGGTAAAATTGCGGGCAATGGTCATTTGCACAAAGGCTTCAAGCCCGTGCATTGGTGTACAGACTGTGGTTCGGCGCTCGCGGAAGCCGAAGTTGAGTACCAAGATAAAACATCACCGTCGATTGACGTTACTTTCCGCGCGGTTGATGAGCAGGCGTTATTGAACGTATTTACCCTAGCGGGCGATCACCAAGGCGAAGGCCCAGTATCCGCGGTGATCTGGACCACGACGCCTTGGACTTTGCCAGCGAACCGTGCGGTCGCCGTTGCGGCGGACTTGGAATACGTCTTGGTGCAAGTGGAAGGTGACCAGCCACAGCGCTTGATCCTTGCCGCAGAGCTGGCAAAAGATGTGATGGATCGCGCGGGCATTGAGCACTATCACAACCTTGGTTTCTGTAAAGGTGAAGCGTTGGAGCTTCAACGCGTGCAACATCCTTTTTATGACTTTGATGTGCCGGTTATCCTAGGCGATCACGTTACCACTGAATCGGGTACCGGTGTGGTTCACACGGCGCCAGGTCATGGTCAAGAAGACTTTGTGGTCGGTCAAAAATACGATCTCGAAGTAGCTAACCCGGTTGGCAGCAATGGTGTATATCTGCCCGACACGCCGCTGTTTGCCGGTCAACACGTGTTTAAAGCCAACGACAGCGTAATTGAAGCGCTGAAAACGCACGGTGCCTTATTGCATCATCACGCGTATGAGCACAGCTACCCGCATTGCTGGCGCCACAAAACACCGATCATCTTCCGTGCCACGCCGCAATGGTTCATTGCCATGGACAAAGCGGGGCTGCGAGATAAAGCGCTGCAAGAGATCAAGAACGTTGAATGGATCCCTGACTGGGGACAAAGCCGCATTGAGTCAATGGTGGAAGGGCGTCCAGACTGGTGTATTTCGCGCCAGCGCACTTGGGGCGTGCCTATTGCCCTGTTCGTTCATAAAGAAACCTCAGAGCTACACCCGGATACGCTCAACCTGATTGAGCAGGTGGCTCAGCGCGTAGAAAAAGCCGGTATTCAAGCGTGGTGGGACTTAGATCTGAATGAACTGTTGGGCGATGACGCTGATCAGTACGAGAAAGTCTTGGATACCCTGGATGTGTGGTTTGACTCTGGCGCAACGCACTATGCTGTGGTTAATCAGCGTGACGAGTTTAACGGTCAAGAAGCCGATATGTATTTGGAAGGCTCGGATCAACACCGTGGCTGGTTCCAGTCATCACTGATGACGTCGGTGGCAATTAAAGACAAAGCCCCATACCGCCGTGTACTCACCCATGGCTTCACCGTCGACGGTAATGGCCGCAAGATGTCGAAGTCGCTGGGAAATACCATCATGCCGCAAGATGTGATGAACAAGCTGGGTGCCGATATTCTCCGTTTGTGGGTGGCATCAACCGACTATACGGGTGAGATCAGTGTGTCGGATGAAATTCTAAAACGCAGTGCCGATGCCTATCGTCGTATCCGTAATACCTCGCGCTTCTTGCTGGCTAACCTACACGGTTTTGACCCTAAAACTGACTTGGTTGCTCCAGACGATTTGGTGGCGGTCGATCGCTGGGCCGTCAGCCGCGCCCTCGAAGCGCAGCAAGAGATCACTGCCGCGTTTGATGCTTGTAACTTCCACCAAGTGACTCAGCGTTTGATGCAGTTCTGCTCGATTGAAATGGGCTCGTTCTACCTCGATATCATCAA
Source organism: Salinivibrio sp. ML198 (assembly GCF_001996015.1). Taxonomy (NCBI): domain Bacteria; kingdom Pseudomonadati; phylum Pseudomonadota; class Gammaproteobacteria; order Vibrionales; family Vibrionaceae; genus Salinivibrio; species Salinivibrio sp. ML198. The sequence goes on along the minus strand of NZ_MUEZ01000015.1, from coordinate 28,818 downwards.
GGATCGTCAGTACACAGCCAAAGCAGGCAGCCATGCGCACCGCAGCTGTCAAACGGCGCTGTTCCACATCGTGGAAGCACTGGTACGCTGGATGGCACCGATTATGTCATTTACCGCGGATGAGATCTGGAATGAAATGCCCGGCGAGCGAAACAAGTTTGTCTTCACCGAAGTCTGGTATGACGGCTTGTTTGACTTAGAACAGCAGGCTGTGCTGAATCAGGCGTTCTGGGCGAAATTGCTTGATGTTCGCGGTGCAGTGAACAAAACCCTAGAGCAAGCCCGGAATGAAAAAGTCATCGGCGGTTCATTAGAAGCGGAAGTCACGCTTTATGCACCGACAGACTTTGCCGAGAAGCTGCGCTTGATGGGCGACGAACTTCGCTTTGTGCTGTTGACCTCGAAAGCGACCGTGATCGCGGGAGATGCCCCTGATTCCGCAACAAAGACTGAACTCGACGGCTTGGCTGTGGACGTGGCGGCATCAAGCGCAGCTAAGTGTGAGCGCTGTTGGCACCATGTCGCTGATGTTGGCACCATTGCGGGTCATGAAGAGATCTGTGGCCGTTGCGTGACCAATATTGCAGGAGAAGGCGAAACTCGCCAATTTGCGTGATGCAGACTCTTTCCCTCTCACAATCAGGATGGCGCTGGCTTTGGCTAGCGCCGCTGGTCTTTGCTCTCGATATCGGCAGCAAGTGGCTGGTGATGCAAACCATGGAATACGGGTTTGCGAATCGGATTGAAGTGCTGCCTTTTTTCAATCTTACATACGTGCACAACCACGGCGCGGCGTTTAGTTTTTTAAGTGATGCCGGCGGTTGGCAGCGTTGGCTGTTCAGTGCGATTGCACTGGGGGTGAGCGGATTATTGGCGTATTGGATGCGGGGAACACCGGCCAGCAAACGCATGATCAATATTGCCTATGCGATGATCATTGGTGGCGCACTGGGTAATTTGTTTGATCGTCTTGTGCATGGCTACGTGATTGACTTCCTTGATTTTTATCTCGGAAGTTCGCACTGGCCAGCGTTTAACCTCGCCGATTCGGCGATATGTTTGGGCGCTGCATTGATAATCTTAGATAGTTTTCGTCAAGGCCAGTCATCGACCAAACAAGGATGATGCGTATCTATCAGCAAAACCGCGACTGTCTAAAAGGATGAATCATGAAAGCAATCACAGCGTCTAGCGAAGTCATTATGCACTTTACCATCAAACTGGAAGATGGTTCGGTTGCCGATACCACCCATAATGCGGGTAAACCGGCGAAGCTGGTGATGGGCGACGGTAGCTTGACGGAAAACTTTGAAACTTGCCTTCTTGGTTTAAAAGAAGGGGAGTCGAGCAGCTTCACCTTGGCACCAGAGGATGCATTCGGCCAGCCTAATCCGGATAATATCCATCACATGGATCGCCGTCACTTTGGTGGAGAAACGCCCGCAGAAGAAGGGGCGATCATTGCCTTTAGTGGGCCGCAAGGGCAGGAGATCCCGGGCATTGTGACAGCAGTGACTGGGGATTCCGTCACGGTTGATTTTAACCACCCACTGGCTGGGAAGACCGTCATTTTTGATGTTGAAATTATAAGTGTGCAATAAAGGCGGACACATGAAGATCTTACTTGCCAATCCCCGTGGCTTTTGCGCAGGGGTTGACCGTGCCATCAGTATTGTTGAGCGCGCGCTAGAAATCTATCAACCCCCCATTTATGTCCGTCATGAAGTGGTGCATAACCGCTTTGTGGTGGAAGGCTTAAAGCAGCGTGGGGCGATTTTTGTTGAGCAGATCAGCGAAGTGCCCGACGACAATATTGTGATTTTCTCCGCCCACGGCGTGTCGCAAGCGGTGCGTAATGAGGCCAAGTCGCGTCAGTTAACCGTATTTGATGCCACGTGCCCGCTGGTGACGAAAGTGCATATGGAGGTTGCGCGTGCCAGTCGTAAGAATATGGAAGTGGTACTGATCGGCCATGCCGGCCACCCTGAAGTGGAAGGCACCATGGGGCAATACGCCAGTGAAACCGGCGGCATGTATTTGGTCGAAACTCCAGAGGATGTGTATACCTTGAAGGTGAGCGATCCTGATAACTTGCACTATGTGAGCCAAACCACCCTGTCGGTCGATGAAACAGCGGATGTGATTGATACCTTGCGTAAGGTGTTTCCTAACATCCAAGGACCACGTAAAGACGACATTTGTTATGCCACCCAGAACCGCCAAGACGCAGTGCGCGATTTAGCGCAAAGCTGTGATGTGATGGTGGTGGTTGGGTCAAAAAACAGCTCCAACTCAAACCGTCTGCGCGAGTTATCCGAAAAACTCGGTACGCCAGGTTATTTAACCGATACGGCGGAAGATATCGATCCGGCCTGGTTTGAAGGCAAGCAGACGGTCGGGATCACGGCCGGTGCGTCGGCACCAGAAGAGTTAGTGGATCAAATTATCGAGCGAATCAAGCAGCTGGGTGCCACCCATGTTGATAATCTCGCAGGGCGTGAAGAAAACATGTTTTTTGAAGTGCCTAAAGAGTTGCAAATTCGAGAAGTCACCTAGGGTGATGTTCAAGACGGCGAGGGGAGCACGGGCTTCCCTTTTTTTCGCCAATATACAAGTGCCAAGGAACGCGCTAGAGTGATTGGCTACCAAGAAGGAGCCAGTGAACTGGCATAGTGACAAAGGGGAAAATCATGGTACGTATTGCCATAGCAGGCGCGGCTGGGCGCATGGGTCGCAACCTTATCCAAGCGGTTTCACAGTATCCAGGTGCCACTTTAGGAGCCGCGAGCGAAAGACCAGAATCCAGCTTAGTCGGTACCGATGCGGGAGAGCTCGCGGGCATTGGCCGGTTAGGCGTTAATGTGGTGGACGATTTGGCGAAAGTGAGTGACGACTTCGATGTGGTCATTGATTTCACCGCCCCTGCTGCGACCCTGGCCAACCTGACGTTATGCCAAGCACAAGGCAAGCAGTTGGTCATAGGTACGACAGGGTTTGATGACTCGCAAAAGCAAACCATTGAAGAAGCGGCGGCTTCGACAGCCATGGTGATGGCCCCGAATTACAGTGTTGGTGTCAATCTTGTCTTCAAGTTGTTAGAGCAGGCAGCCCAAGTGATGGGAGAAGAGTGCGACATTGAAATTGTTGAAGCGCACCACCGTCATAAAGTCGATGCACCATCTGGTACCGCACTCGGTATGGGTGAAGCCATTGCCGGCGCAATGGGAAATAAACTTAGCGATGTGGCGGTTTATGCGCGTGAAGGGATCACCGGAGAGCGAAGCAAAGATGAAATTGGCTTTGCCACGCTTCGAGCAGGTGACATTGTTGGCGAGCATACGGCGATGTTTGCCGATATTGGCGAGCGTGTAGAAATTACTCACAAGGCGTCTAATCGAAACACCTTTGCCAAAGGCGCCGTACGAGCTGCGGTTTGGCTCAATCAGCATCAACGTGGTTTATACACGATGCAAGACGTCCTCAATCTTAAATAATTATTCATCGCGCCTCGGCGCGATGTTTTTTTCTGCTTTTCCCTCTTCCTCTGCCGGTTGCCTTCCTGGTTCAGACATTATTACTACTAATCTTGTGTTTGTTGTCATTATGGTGACAGATAGCCCTTATGCATGCTTTTGTTGCATGAGTAAACGTTTGCTAATTTACCTTTTCTGATAAGGGTAAAAAGGTGTTGATGAAAAACACATTAAGCGTGCCTTTTGCGCGTTTTTTATCCGTAATTCATGGGTGAGGCTTGTTGTTATAGCGCTTTGGCGGCCGTTTCTTTATGAGTGGCGAATAAAATAAAGAAAAATCACGCGCTTTGATTGACAGTCCCCCTGTGCATCCCTAGAATGCGCGCAATTTGTCAAAATTCAGCTTGACGTGAGTTTTGATCTTAGATGGAATACGTGAATGCAACGTTAGTCGTAAAAAGTGCATTTCTATATAACTGGAGGTTGTCTTGAGCAAGTCTGCGCTCTTAGTCCTAGAAGATGGGACAGTGTTCCACGGTACCCCAATCGGCGCTGATGGCACCGCGGTGGGAGAAGTGGTTTTCAATACCTCGATGACGGGGTACCAAGAAATATTAACCGACCCCTCTTATTCCCGTCAGATTGTGACACTCACCTATCCTCATATTGGCAACACCGGGACCAACTCCGAAGACGAAGAATCTAGCCAAGTTCATGCCCAAGGCCTCGTCATTCGTGATCTTCCCCTGTTAGCCAGCAACTTCCGCAATCAACAATCCCTTTCTGATTACCTCAAACAGCACAACATTCTCGGTATTGCCGATATCGATACGCGGAAACTCACGCGCTTGTTGCGAGAGAAGGGCGCGCAGAACGGCTGTATTGTGGCCGGTGACAGTGTGGATGAGGCCTTGGCGCTCGCGAAAGCGCAGGACTTTCCTGGCTTGAAGGGAATGGATCTCGCCAAAGAAGTGACCACCAAAGAAAGCTACCGCTGGACACAAGGCTCTTGGCAGCTTCATCAAGGCTTGCCCGAGGCTGCCGTAGAAGGTGAGTTGCCGTATCACGTGGTGGCCTATGACTTTGGTGCTAAACGCAATATTTTGCGCATGTTAGTTGACCGTGGCTGTCGCTTGACGGTCGTGCCCGCGACCACGCCAGCGGAAGAGGTGTTAGCGATGAGCCCGGATGGGGTTTTCTTATCCAATGGCCCTGGCGATCCGGCGCCGTGTGATTACGCGATTGAAGCGACGCGCACGTTTTTGTCAGAAGGCTTGCCTTTGTTTGGCATTTGTCTTGGCCATCAAATCTTAGCCCTCGCCAGTGGGGCGAACACAATTAAGATGAAGTTTGGTCATCACGGGGCTAACCATCCGGTCAAAGACTTGGAGCGTGGTGTGGTGATGATCACCAGCCAAAACCATGGCTTTGCGGCCGATAAAGACAGCCTGCCAGAGACGCTGCGCGCGACCCATGTGTCTTTGTTTGATGGTAGCTTACAAGGTATTCATCGCACGGATAAACCCGCATTTAGTTTCCAAGGGCACCCAGAGGCAAGCCCAGGGCCGCATGATGCCGCGCCACTTTTTGATCATTTTATCGACCTCATCAAACAACATCGCGCCTAATTGGAGTCGTTGAGCATGCCAAAACGCACAGACATAAAAAGCATCCTTATCTTGGGCGCAGGCCCGATTATCATTGGCCAAGCCTGCGAATTTGACTACTCAGGGGCACAAGCGTGTAAAGCCCTGCGCGAAGAGGGTTATCGTGTCATCTTGGTCAATTCCAACCCTGCCACCATCATGACAGACCCAGAGATGGCCGATGCCACTTACATCGAGCCTATCCAGTGGCAGGTGGTGAAACACATCATCGAAAAAGAACGCCCTGACGCCGTACTGCCAACCATGGGTGGCCAGACAGGTTTGAACTGTGCACTGGATCTCGAGCGCCATGGCGTGTTAGCCGAATTTGGCGTGGAAATGATCGGCGCCACCGCTGACGCAATAGACAAAGCCGAAGACCGCCATCGCTTCGATGAGGCGATGCAAAGCATTGGTTTGGATTGTCCGCGTGCGGGCATCGCCCACAGCATGGATGAGGCGCACAAGGTGCTCGACGAAGTGGGCTTCCCTTGTATTATCCGTCCCTCCTTTACCATGGGAGGCACTGGTGGGGGCATCGCCTACAACCAGGAAGAGTTCAAAGAGATTTGCGAGCGCGGCCTCGATTTATCCCCCACCAATGAGTTGTTGATTGATGAGTCACTCATTGGTTGGAAAGAATACGAAATGGAAGTGGTGCGGGATAAAAACGACAACTGCATCATTGTCTGCTCGATTGAAAACTTCGACGCCATGGGGGTCCACACGGGGGACTCTATCACGGTGGCGCCGGCGCAAACCCTGACCGACAAAGAATACCAATTGATGCGCAATGCGTCGCTGGCTGTTTTGCGCGAAATTGGCGTTGAAACCGGCGGCTCAAATGTACAGTTTGGGATTAACCCCAAAAATGGCCGCATGGTGATCATTGAGATGAACCCGCGGGTATCACGCTCTTCGGCATTGGCCTCAAAAGCAACCGGCTTCCCAATTGCGAAAGTGGCAGCCAAGTTGGCGGTGGGCTTTACCCTTGATGAGCTGATGAACGATATCACCGGTGGCGCCACGCCCGCCTCGTTCGAGCCGACCATCGATTATGTCGTGACTAAAATCCCACGCTTTAACTTTGAAAAATTTGCCGGCGCGAACGACCGCTTAACCACCCAGATGAAGTCAGTGGGTGAGGTGATGGCGATTGGCCGTAACCAGCAAGAGTCACTGCAAAAAGCATTACGCGGTCTGGAAGTGGGCGCGGCGGGTTTTGATGAGATGGTAAACCTGGATGACGATACGGCGTTAACTAAAATTCGTCATGAACTCAAAGAGCCCGGCGCCGAACGGATTTGGTACATTGCCGATGCGTTTCGTGCCGGTATGTCGGTCGATGGCGTGTTTAATCTCACCAATATCGACCGCTGGTTTTTGGTACAAATTGAAGACATTGTCAAACATGAGCAGCAAGTGCGTGAGCAAGGCTTCGCGGGGCTCAACAAAGCCGCGCTGCGTCAGTTAAAACGTAAAGGTTTTTCTGATGTCCGTTTGGCAACCTTGTTAGGCGTGTCGGAAATTGAAGTACGCAAACTGCGTGACAAGTTCCAGATTCATCCTGTCTACAAACGTGTGGATACCTGTGCCGCTGAGTTCTCTTCTGACACCGCGTATATGTACTCTACCTACGATGAAGAGTGTGAGTCACAGCCGACGAATAAGAAGAAGATCATGGTGATTGGCGGTGGCCCGAACCGAATCGGGCAAGGGATCGAGTTCGACTACTGCTGTGTCCACGCATCCCTGGCCCTGCGTGAAGATGGTTTTGAAACCATTATGGTCAACTGTAACCCTGAAACCGTTTCTACCGATTATGACACCTCTGACCGCCTCTATTTTGAGCCGATCACCTTGGAAGACGTACTCGCCATTGTGAACGTAGAAAAGCCTGAAGGGGTCATTGTTCAGTACGGTGGGCAAACGCCACTTAAACTTGCCCGTGACTTAGAAGCGGCGGGTGTGCCGATTATCGGTACCAGCCCAGATGCGATTGACCGTGCTGAAGATCGCGAGCGTTTCCAAGATGCGGTGCAGCGCCTTGGCCTTAAGCAGCCTGCTAACGCCACCGTCACCGCACTGGAACAAGCAGTGGAGAAAGCCAAAGAGATTGGTTATCCGCTGGTGGTGCGTCCGTCCTACGTCCTCGGCGGGCGAGCGATGGAAATTGTCTATGATGAAACCGACCTACGCCGCTACTTTAACGAGGCGGTGAGTGTCTCGCACGAATCTCCCGTGTTGCTAGATCATTTCTTGGATGATGCGACTGAAGTGGACATCGATGCCGTGTGCGATGGTGAAACCGCCGTGATTGGCGGCATTATGGAGCACATCGAGCAAGCTGGCGTGCACTCTGGTGATTCTGCTTGCTCGTTACCTGCTTATACTCTCAGTGACGATATCCAAGATCGCATGCGTGAACAGGTGCGTAAGCTGGCGTTGGAGCTAGGCGTTAAAGGCTTGGTCAATACGCAATTTGCGGTGAAGGATGATGAAATCTATCTCATTGAAGTCAACCCGCGTGCGGCGCGTACGGTCCCATTTGTGTCCAAGGCGACCGGTGTCCCGCTCGCGAAAATTGCAGCACGGGTCATGGCCGGACGCTCACTGGCCGAGCAAGGGTTTGTTAAAGAGGTGATTCCACCTTATTACTCGGTCAAAGAGGTAGTGCTGCCGTTCAATAAATTCCCAGGGGTTGATCCACTGTTGGGCCCTGAAATGCGTTCGACCGGCGAGGTGATGGGTGTCGGTGATACCTTTGCCGAAGCGTTTGCCAAAGCGGATTTAGCCTGTGGTAAAGCCTACAGCGAGGGTGGACGCGCCTTGTTATCGGTGCGCAATAATGACAAGCAGCGCGTGGTGGATTTAGCGGCGAAGTTGCTCAAGCTTGGTTTTGAGCTCGACGCGACCCATGGCACCGCGGTGATCCTTGGCGAGGCGGGCATCAATCCGCGTCTGGTCAATAAGGTACATGAAGGGCGACCACACATTCTTGATCGCATCAAAAACGGTGAGTACAGCTATATCGTCAATACCACGGAAGGGCGTCAAGCGATTGAGGACTCAAAAGTGCTGCGCCGTGGCGCACTGGCGGCTAAAGTGAATTATACCACCACCTTGAATGCTGCTTTCGCGACCTGTATGGCGTTAACGGCCGCCGACATGAGTAAAGTCAATCCTGTGCAATCGTTGCATGCACGGGTACTGACCAAATCATAACAGTATGATTGTCAACGCGTATGAGCCCGCCATCTTGGCGGGCTTTTTTGTTCAGTGAGATGGCGCTCGTGTAGGCAGTAGCTGACCGCGGATCAGCGCCATATAAAATTCACGCTCAAACTGAGTAATCGGCGAGGGCACATTCTCCGGCTGTGCGTCTTCCTCGGGATGATAATGACTGACAAGTTGCACCACGATATGCTGGTTTCCTGAATCACCTTCCAAAACCCCAGCTAGATTAAAGCTGCCATACAGCGAACCACTTTTGGCCTTTAAACGCCCTTTTATGGGGGCGTGGCGAATGCTCTGGCGATACTTGAGGGTACCATCCACACCGGCAGTGGGGAGCATTTGAACCATGCCAAGTGCCGGGTGAGTGGTGATGTAATGCATCACCTGCGCCAGCTGGCGGGCGCTGAGACGGTTATTACGAGACAGCCCCGACCCATCGACCAGCACGGCCTGTGATAGATCAATCCCAGCCTCCTGTAATATCGCTTTCACCGCCGCGACGCCATTGCGATAAGAGCCAGGCTGCTGAAAGTAGCGGCGCCCCAAGGCTTTGAGAAGATTGTCGGCAATGAGGTTGTCAGAGTCGCGCAACATCGTGGTGAGTAGGGAGGTAAGGGGCGCTGACTGGTGACGAGCCAACTCGCGTGACTGGCTGGGCGCCCGCGCCACTCGGATATCGCCTTTCACACGCACATTCAGGCGCGCGAGCTCATCGGTCACAATGGCTTTGACGTAAGTCGAAGGGGTCTGTACGGCAAAGTTGAGGGGCAGCGGACGCTCCCGATGCGGGAGGCAACCGGAAAAATAATACGTATTTTGCGGTGTCGCGGTGAGATCGAGCCCGCAATGGCGGGTAGCTTGTTCGTCCTCGCTTACCGCTCGCGCTTGGTTCTCTACCGAAACGGGCTGGTGGTCAGGGACATGCACGCGTGTCAGCGTACTATCAGGCTGGCTATAAATCGCACCTTGCACACAGTTGTGATTGAGGGTGATTGCCGTGGAAGGTGCACTGTAGCAGACCGCTAAAATGTCCCATGGCCAGCCAGGCGCACGGGTGCGACCAGCAAACGCATGCCCATCCAGATAGAGATTGTTAATGGTATCGAGACCACGACGCGGTAATTGACTCAGCAGTTGACGAATATCCTTTCGAGTCAGTGAGGGGTCACCGTTAAAAATAAGGGCGATGTCATCACCGGTTTGCACCAATCGGGTGGAAAAACGGAAAGTGCTCGGTAAATAAAGCCGAGCGGCGAGTCCGGTGAGGAGTTTTTGTGTACTGGCCGGAGGCAGCAGCGCATCGGCTTGCTCACTGATCTGGGGCTGATTTTGCTGCGCATCACTCACCCATAGCGCGACTTGGCTGCCTTTAGGGAGTAATGGTGTCAGTTGTTCCAGTGTTAACGACGGCGCCGAGGCCGATGCTAACGGCACGAGGAAAATCGCCATGGGGGCGAGGCGGCGGAAAAGAGCGGACAGCATGGTAAAAGCCTTTTTGTTTGCGCATGCATGCCATCCTACCCTGTCTAGCCTTGAAGACAAGCCGTTCGGGGTGGCCAGGCCGTCAGCTGGGCTGGGGGCGAAGCGGATAGCCGATGGATGGCTCACGCTATCACCGGATCAGAGATGATTTTGCGCGAATTCTTGTTTACAATCTAAAAAAAGCGTTGAATTCCGCCGCGCCCAGATACTCTGTTTGGGCGTGGCTTTGTTTTGCCAAAATCCCTTTGCTGTGGATTGAAAGAGGTAATGTCATTTATGGATAAAGTGCCAATGACCGTACGCGGTGAGCAGCTGCTACGAGAAGAGCTGGACAAGTTGATCAAGCGTCGCCCTGAGATCTCCAACGCCATTGCAGAGGCGCGTGAGCTCGGCGACTTAAAAGAAAACGCAGAATATCATGCGGCTCGTGAAGAGCAGGGCATTTGTGAGGCGCAAATCCGTGACATCGAATACAAGCTGTCGGTGGCACAGGTGATTGATGTCACCAAGATGCCGAATAATGGCAAAGTGATTTTTGGCGCGACGGTCACCTTGATTGACGTGAGCACTGACGAAGAAGTGACCTATCGGATCGTGGGTGATGATGAAGCCGACATCAAAGCGAATTTGATTTCGGTGAATTCTCCCATTGCTCGCGGCCTGATTGGTAAAGAAGAAGGTGAAGAAGTGAGCATCACCACCCCAGGTGGCGTCAAAGAGTTCGAAATTGATAGCGTCGATTACGTGTAGGAAAGTGTTACGGAATGTAACTTTTCTCCGATGCTGACACAGTAAAAAGGCCGCAATGCGGCCTTTTTGTTATGCTACAGCACGTACTTGATCACACACATGATTATTTGCGTGGTAATTCAATTTTGCGTGCGTCGCTTTGGCGATAAATGACCAAAGTTTTACCGATTACCTGCACTTTTTCGGCGCCTGTTTCCCGTAGGATCGCGTCGATAATCAGGTTTTTGGTCTCACGGTCTTCAGAGGCCACTTTCACTTTAATCAGCTCGTGGTGGTCAAGCGCAAGCTCAATTTCAGCGACCACGGCTTCAGTTAAACCATTGGCGCCCATTAAGACTACAGGCTTAAGCGGGTGAGCCAGTCCTTTGAGATACTGTTTTTGTTTGGTGCTGAGTTTCATGTTGGCTCGATTTCTATTTGCTAGGGGTTGAAAACATGCCATTCTAACGCCATCTCACCACAAACTGAAACAGTAGAAAGTGGGCAGATGCCATGCACGTCGTCTGCTGGGTGAGAGTGAGTCTGTCTTTGAGAATAAGCTAACGCACACAATTGCCTGAATTTTATATGAATGTGGTGCATTGGCGGGCGTAGTAGGAACAACATGGCGAATAAAAAACACTCTGCCAGCTCAGGACGCTGGCTGAAAGAACACTTCGACGATAAGTACGTTCATGAAGCGCAGAAAAAAGGATATCGGTCTCGGGCTATTTTTAAGCTAGAAGAGATTCAGCAAAAAGATCGCATCTTGAAACCGGGAATGACAGTGGTCGATCTGGGCGCTGCGCCTGGAGGTTGGTCGCAATATGCCGCGACACAAGTCGGTGACGATGGGCAAGTGATTGCTTGCGATATCCTACCCATGGATCCCATGCCAGGTGTTAGCTTTCTTCAAGGGGATTTTCGCGAACAAGCGGTGCTCGACACCTTGCTCGAGCGCATTCAACCCAACCAAGTTGATGTGGTGATGTCTGACATGGCGCCAAACATGAGCGGCAATCAGGCGGCCGATCAACCCAAAGCGATGTATTTGGTCGAACTGGCATTAGAGATGTGCCGTGAAGTGCTGGGGCCGAAAGGCAGCTTCGTGGTAAAAGTTTTTCAGGGCGAAGGCTTTGATCAGTATTTGGCCGAGGTGCGTAAAATGTTTACAGCGGTCAAAATTCGAAAACCCGACTCATCCCGTGCAAGGTCGCGAGAAGTCTACATTGTGGCTACAGGTTATAAACTGTAGTACCCTTACATTTATCTATCTCAGTTATGCGAGGCTAACACCTTGAGTGACATGGCAAAAAACTTGATTCTGTGGCTGGTTATCGCCGTTGTCTTAATGTCTGTGTTCCAAAGCTTTGGACCAGGGGACAGCGCCGGTCGTCAAGTCGACTATACCTCTTTCGTACGCGAAATCGGCAACGATCAAATACAGGAAGTAAAATTTGACGATCGTGAGCTGAGTGTCACCCGACGTGACGGCTCACGCTATGTCACCTTTATGCCTGTGATGAATGATCCAAAACTTTTGGATGATCTGCTTAACAAAAACGTGCGCGTGAAAGGGACGCCACCTGAAGAGCCAAGTATGTTGGCATCGATCTTCATTTCTTGGTTCCCAATGCTACTGCTTATCGGGGTATGGATTTTCTTCATGCGCCAGATGCAAGGTGGTGGCGGCAAAGGCGCCATGTCTTTTGGTAAATCAAAAGCCAAAATGATGAGTGAGGAGCAGGTTAAAACGACCTTTACCGACGTTGCAGGCTGTGATGAAGCCAAAGAAGACGTAAAGGAGTTGGTAGATTACTTGCGCGACCCAAGCCGTTTCCAAAAGTTAGGGGGTAAAATCCCAACCGGCGTACTCATGGTCGGCCCTCCGGGTACCGGTAAAACCTTGCTAGCCAAAGCGATTGCGGGTGAAGCCAAAGTACCGTTCTTTACCATTTCCGGCTCCGATTTCGTGGAAATGTTCGTAGGTGTGGGTGCATCACGCGTCCGCGATATGTTCGAGCAAGCGAAGAAAGCCTCACCTTGCATCATCTTTATCGATGAAATCGACGCTGTCGGTCGTCAGCGTGGCGCTGGGCTTGGCGGAGGTCATGACGAGCGTGAGCAGACCTTAAACCAGATGCTGGTCGAAATGGATGGCTTTGAGGGCAACGAAGGCGTTATCGTCATTGCGGCGACGAACCGCCCAGACGTATTGGACCCTGCGCTATTGCGTCCTGGTCGTTTTGACCGTCAAGTGGTGGTGAGCTTGCCAGATGTGCGTGGCCGTGAGCATATTCTCAAAGTACACATGCGCAAAGTACCGCTAGGCAATGATGTCGATGCGTCACTGATTGCGCGCGGTACGCCGGGCTTCTCAGGGGCTGACTTGGCTAACCTTGTTAACGAAGCAGCACTGTTCTCTGCGCGTGGTAACAAACGTGTCGTATCGATGGTCGAGTTTGAACTGGCGAAAGACAAAATCATGATGGGTGCAGAGCGCCGTTCAATGGTGATGTCGGAAGAAACCAAAGAGTCAACCGCCTATCACGAAGCGGGTCACGCAATTGTTGGTCGCTTGGTGCCTGAACATGACCCTGTGTATAAGGTATCCATTATCCCACGTGGACGTGCATTGGGTGTGACCATGTACTTGCCTGAGCAAGACAGGATCAGCATGTCGCGTCAGCATCTCGACTCGATGATTTCAAGCCTTTATGGTGGACGCTTGGCCGAAGAGCTGATATACGGCAAAGAAAAAGTTTCGACGGGGGCGTCGAATGACATCGAGCGAGCGACGGATATTGCTCGCAAAATGGTCACGCAGTGGGGCTTCTCGGAAAAATTGGGTCCGCTTCTGTATGCAGAAGAAGAAGGCGAAGTCTTCTTAGGACGCTCGGTCGCGCAAACCAAGCATATCTCCGATGAGACAGCCCGACTCATTGACGCTGAAATTCGTGGCATCATCGACCGCAACTACGATCGCGCCAAGCAAATCTTGGAAGAAAACCTCGATATCATGCACGCGATGAAAGATGCCTTGATGAAGTACGAAACCATTGATGCAGCGCAGATTGATGATCTGATGGCTCGCCGTGACGTGCGAGAGCCCGCGGGCTGGGAAGGCGGTAATGGCGGTTCATCTTCAGATGATACGCCGAGCAAGCCGGATGCCTCGAAAGCGAGCGAGTCTGACGAGCAATCTGACGACAAAAAACAAAAACCGCTTGATTCAGAAAACCAATCTGAAGCGTAAATCCCCATGAATGCAAACCCCGATACGTCGGGGTTTTTTTGATCGTGCTTGGAAACAAACACATGCAAATAACCCACAAGAATAACGCACTCCCCCTTACTCGCCCTGTCATCATGGGTATCTTGAATGTGACGCCGGACTCTTTCTCAGATGGCGGCCAATTTCAGCACCGCGATATAGCGGTTGAGCGAGCGATGCAGATGCTAGCCGACGGCGCCACCATTTTAGATATTGGTGGCGAGTCGACACGCCCAGGTGCTGCTGATGTAGAAGAGCAAGACGAGATCAATCGTGTTGTCCCAGTCATTGAAGCGATTCGTGAGCAATCTGATTGTTGGATTTCGATTGATACCAGTAAGGCTGGTGTGATGCGTGCCGCAGTAAAAGCAGGCGCCAATCTCATTAATGATGTGCGAGCGCTGCAAGCGCCTGGTGCGTTGGAAGCGGCAGCGGATCTGCAAGTGCCTGTGTGCATCATGCACATGCAAGGACAACCACGGACAATGCAAGCGGCCCCTGACTACCAAGATGTCGTGGGGGACGTGAAAGCGTTTTTAGCAGCACGTATCGAGGCCTGCACTGAGGCGGGGATCCGTCGACAGAATATTATTCTAGATCCCGGGTTTGGTTTTGGTAAGACGTTGGCGCACAACTATCAGCTTCTCGCGGATCTCGACGCTTTTCATGACTTCGGGTTGCCTGTATTAGCAGGGATGTCACGCAAGTCAATGATTTACAAGATGTTAGAAAAAACGCCGCAGGATATTCTGGGCGGTAGCCTTGCTTGTGCCACCTTAGCTGCGGCGAAAGGCGCACAAATCATTCGCGTTCACGATGTGAAAGAAACCGCTGATGCACTCAAGGTCGTCGCCATGACAGCGCGCGTAAAAAATGAATTAGGAGAAGAAAAATAATGACAGAGCGTAAGTATTTTGGCACCGATGGTGTGCGTGGCAAGGTGGGCGAATTTCCCATTACGCCGGAATTTATGCTAAAGCTTGGCTGGGCCGCAGGTCGCGTGTTGTCGCAACAAGGCACGCGTAAGGTACTGATTGGTAAAGACACGCGTATTTCTGGGTATATGTTAGAGTCGGCGCTGGAATCGGGGCTCTCTGCGGCGGGTCTAGAAGCCGCCTTTACCGGCCCCATGCCAACACCTGCGATTGCCTACTTAACCCAAACGTTCCGCGCGGAAGCTGGGATTGTGATCTCGGCGTCACATAACCCGCATTATGATAACGGGATTAAATTCTTCTCCTCAGAAGGCACCAAACTGGCTGATGAGGTTGAGTTAGCGATTGAAGCTGAGCTGGAAAAAACACTGACTTGTGTCGAGTCGGCTGAGTTAGGTAAAGCCAGCCGCATTAACGACGCGGCCGGGCGTTACATCGAGTTTTGTAAAGGCACCTTCCCGAGCGCGTTGAGCCTGAGTGGGTTAAAAATTGTGCTCGATTGCGCCCATGGTGCCACCTATCACATTGCGCCTTCTGTGTTTCGTGAACTCGGTGCGGAGGTGACCACCATTGGCTGTGCGCCCAACGGTACCAATATAAACGATGAAGTGGGGGCCACGGACGTTCGTGCGTTACAAAAACAAGTCCTCGAACAAAAAGCGGACTTAGGCATCGCTTTTGACGGTGATGGCGACCGCGTGATCATGGTGGATCACCTTGGCAACAAAGTCGACGGCGACCAAATTGCGTATATTATCGCCCGCGAGAGCCTGCGCCGTGGTGAATTGAAAGGCGGTGTCGTTGGTACCCTGATGACCAACATGGGGATGGAGCTTGCGCTTCAGTCTCTCGGCATTCCGTTTGCGCGCGCCAAAGTGGGCGACCGTTATGTGATGGAAAAGCTGCAAGAGAAAGGCTGGCGGATCGGTGCAGAAAACTCGGGCCACGTCATTGTGCTGGATAAGGTCACGACCGGTGATGGCATTGTCGCCGCGTTGCAAGTGCTGGCGAGCATCGCCGCGACGGGGATGGATCTTAAAGCCTTAAGCGATGGCATGACGCTACTGCCCCAGGTGTTAGAGAACGTCCGTTTTAGCGGCACGGTTGACCCGTTACAAAGCGCGCCTGTGCTGGCAGCTAAAGCCAGTGTCGAGGAAAAGCTGGGCGAACAAGGACGTGTACTGTTGCGTAAATCGGGCACTGAACCTTTAATCCGAGTGATGGTGGAAGGGCCTGAGGCCGACAACGTCCACGCTTATGCGCTTGAAATCGCAGAGGCGGTGAAGGCGAATTGTTGATAACGGTCGAGCGGGTGGTCATAGATTGCGCAAACAGCGTCGAAATCAAGGTTTTTTGCAATTTCCTCTTGTTTCGTCACCGCGCTTTCGCTAGTATTCACCCGCTCCCAACGAAGGGGGCTGCGCTGGCTGAGAAGTAACACTGCCGGCTCAACAACCTGGAGCATAGGTGGAACCATGTACGAAATTCTACTTGTGATTTATCTGTTGGCCGCAATCGGTGTAATTGGCCTGGTTCTGGTTCAGCAAGGTAAAGGCGCAGATATGGGAGCCTCGTTCGGGGCTGGAGCATCAAATACAGTATTTGGCTCTGGCGGCTCTGGAAACTTTTTGACCCGAATGACAACCGGTTTTGCAATTGCATTTTTTGCCCTGAGTTTGGTGCTTGGTAACCTCACTGCACATAAGCCTGAAGCAAAAGGCGGTTTTGAAGATTTAAGCGAGCCTGCTACACAACAGCAAGCGGCGCCAAAAGAGGACGAAATCCCTGTTGATAACAGTGAGATCCCTCAGTAAAAATTGAGCCGAGGTGGTGGAATTGGTAGACACGCTATCTTGAGGGGGTAGTGCCTTTATAGGCGTGCGGGTTCAAGTCCCGCTCTCGGCACCAAGTTCACAAAGGGCATTTGCTTGCACCTTTGTTGCAAAAAGCGATATAATAGTCGCCATCGGACGCGGGATGGAGCAGTTTGGTAGCTCGTCGGGCTCATAACCCGAAGGTCGGCGGTTCAAATCCGTCTCCCGCAACCAATTTTAGGTTGGTGAAGTGAAATATCAGGTTGAATGCAATCAACACGACCTCCGGTCGGCGCCATTGCACGGCGCGATAAAATCCGCTTCCCACAACCAATTTCAAGTTTGTTGTTAACATAACGGCTAAACTGAATAACGCGTTAGCGTTTCTTACTAAAGCCACGCTAACCGGGCTAGCCACGTGCTAGCCTTTTTGCCCTCGGGGCAGCACGAAGCGGACCAATAAGCCTTTGTGCAGAGAGTTACTCTCTCGTTATTGCTGAGATGATTCCGACACCAGCGATAACGGCTACGCTACTGGCGTAGCATCAGGGTCCAGTTACATTAAACCCCGATCTTCGGGGTTTTTTGTTATCTGAAGAAGACCATTCGGATAGTAACTGGGCTTTTAAGCCCTTTTTTTATTTCTGGGGTTTGGAATGACAGGATTAGAGAAACAACTGACTGAACTTTTGGCCGCGCCGGTTAAGGCGTTGGACTATGAGTTGGTTGGGCTTGAATTTGTTCGAGCTGGCCAACATTCGACACTGCGTATCTTTATTGACCATGAAAATGGCATTACCGTCGACGATTGTGCCGACGTGAGCCGTCAAGTGAGCGCAGTGTTGGATGTAGAAGACCCAATCACAGTGGCTTACAACCTAGAGGTGTCATCACCAGGTGTTGATCGTCCACTGTTCACCGCTGATCATTATCAGCAATTCATCGGGCATGAAGTGAACATCGTGCTGAAAATGGCTATGCAAAACCGCCGTAAGTGGAAAGGAGAAATCCTTTCTGTCGATGGCGATACCATCACGGTTCGCGTTGACGGCCAAGATGAGGCGTTTGCCTTGAGTAATATCGCCAAAGCAAACCTGGTTCCTTCATTTTAAGAGTAAATGAGGCATTAGTAGATGAATAAAGAAATCTTGGCTGTTGTCGAAGCGGTCTCAAACGAAAAAGCCGTTCCGCGTGAGCGTATTTTTGAGGCACTGGAAACCGCACTGGCAACGGCAACCAAAAAGAAGTACGAAGCCGACATTGATGTACGTATCGCCATTGATCGCAAATCCGGTGAATTCGATACTTTCCGTCGTTGGCTCGTGGTTGACGAAGTGACACAGCCTACGCGTGAAATCACGCTAGAAGCCGCACAGTACGAAGACGAAACCTTAGAGTTGGGTGGCTACGTTGAAGATCAGATTGAATCTGTTGCCTTTGACCGTATTACCACTCAAACGGCTAAGCAAGTGATCGTACAAAAAGTGCGTGAAGCTGAACGTGCGCAAGTGGTTGAGCAGTTCATGGACAACGAAGGTGAACTGGTTACCGGTGTGGTCAAGAAGGTTAACCGTGATGTGATCATCGTTGACCTAGGCAACAACGCGGAAGCGGTTATCCAGCGTGAAGATCAACTGCCGCGTGAAAACTTCCGCCCGGGTGATCGGGTACGTGGCTTACTCTACGCCGTCCGTCCTGAAGCACGTGGCTTCCAACTGTTCATGACTCGCTCAAAGCCGGAAATGCTGAGTGAGCTGTTCCGCATTGAAGTGCCAGAAATTGGCGAAGAAATGATTGAGCTGATGGGCGCGGCGCGTGACCCTGCTTCACGGGCAAAAATTGCCGTGAAAACCAACGATAAACGCATTGACCCTGTGGGCGCCTGTGTGGGTATGCGTGGTGCGCGTGTGCAAGCCGTATCGACCGAGTTGGGTGGTGAGCGTATTGATATCGTGTTGTGGGATGATAACCCGGCGCAATTTGTGATCAATGCCATGGCACCGGCCGACGTAGCCTCTATCATCGTCGATGAAGACACGCACTCCATGGATATTGCCGTTGCGGCGGATAACTTGGCGCAGGCGATTGGCCGTAATGGTCAAAACGTCCGTTTGGCATCTCAACTAACCGGTTGGGAACTGAACGTGATGACGGTTGAAGATCTACAGAAAAAACACCAGGAAGAAGCGCAAGCCTCTGTCGAATTGTTCGTGAAGTACCTCGATATTGACGAAGACTTTGCCGAAACCTTGGTGGAAGAAGGGTTTACCACCCTTGAAGAAGTGGCCTATGTGCCAACCAGCGAAATGCTCGAAATCGATGGACTAGATGAAGACACCGTCGAGATTTTGCGCGCACGTGCCAAAGAAGCGTTGACCACCATCGCGCTGGCACAAGAAGAGTCGCTGGGAGATGTTGAACCTGCCGAAGATTTGCTGGCACTGGATGGTCTTTCTCGTGAAATGGCCTTTAAACTCGCCGCTAAAGGCGTGAAGACCTTGGAAGATCTGGCTGATCAAGGTACTGACGATCTGTTAGATATCGACGGATTAGATGAGACCAGTGCAGGTGAGCTGATTATGGCCGCGCGTAATATCTGCTGGTTCAGCGACGAAGCGTAAAGACGGCAAAGGAGGAGCAGAATGTCAGAGGTTACAGTACATACACTGGCGAAGGAAATTGATACGCCAGTCGATCGTCTGCTGAAGCAGTTTAAAGAAGCTGGTATGCAAAAGTCGGCTGACGATCAGGTAAGCCAAGATGAGAAACAAGCTTTGCTCGCGCATTTAAAGCGTGAGCACGGTGATAACGGCAATGCTCCGACGCGTCTGACGCTTCAGCGCAAGAAACGTAGCACACTGAGCGTGTCAGGGGCTGGCGGAAAGAACAAAGATGTCCAAGTTGAGGTGCGTAAGAAGCGTACCTATGTGAAGCGTAGCGACCTTGAAGAGCAAAAGTCAGCGCAAGAAGCGGAAGAGCAAGCGAAACGCGAAGCCGAAGAAAAAGCGCGTCTAGAAGCCGAAGAGCAAGCGAAACGCGAAGCAGAAGAGAAAGCCAAGCGTGAGGCGGAAGAAAAAGCCAAACGTGAAGCAGAAGAGAAAGCCAAACGCGAAGCCGAAGAAAAAGCTAAGCGTGAAGCCAAGCCGCAAGCGCAACCGAACACTGAGCAGTCTAAAGAAAACGCAGCGGATACTGCTGCAGCTCAAGCTGCTGATGCGCAAGCGAAGAAAGAAGCTGATGAACTTAAGCGTCGCCAGGAAGAGGAAGCCAAGCGTAAAGCTGAAGAAGAAAGTCAGCGGCAGTTAGAAGAGGCACGCAAAATGGCAGAAGCAAATCAAGAACGCTGGTCAGATCAAGACAAAGCACTCAATACCATGGAGGCGGCTGATCACCATACAGTCACTTCCGAGTATGCCCGTGAGGCAGAAGACGAGGCGGATCGTCGCGAAGAAAGTGCCGCCCCGCGTCGTAAGAAGAAGAAAAAAGCGAACGCTGCTGAGGATAAAACCACTCGCGGCCGTCGTGGCAAAGGTGGAAAAGGCAAAGGCCGCATGGCTAAGCCATCATCGATGCAGCATGGCTTTAAAAAGCCAGCGCAGAAAGTAAACCGTGAAGTTGAAATCGGCGAAACCATCACCGTAGCGGAGCTGGCCAACAAAATGGCTGTTAAAGGCGCTGAAGTCATCAAAACCATGATGAAAATGGGTGCGATGGCGACTATTAACCAAGTGATCGACCAAGAAACCGCGCAACTAGTGGCGGAAGAAATGGGCCACAAGGTTATCCTACGTAAAGAGAACGAGCTGGAAGAGGCTGTACTCTCGGATCGTGATAGCGATGCACCTGTCGCACCACGTGCGCCGGTGGTAACTATCATGGGTCACGTTGACCACGGTAAAACCTCGCTGCTTGACTACATCCGTAAAGCGCACGTTGCGACGGGCGAAGCGGGCGGTATTACCCAGCACATCGGTGCGTATCACGTACAAACCGACAATGGCATGATCACCTTCTTAGATACCCCTGGACACGCCGCGTTTACCGCGATGCGTGCACGTGGTGCGGGTGCCACGGATATCGTTGTCTTGGTGGTCGCAGCTGATGATGGCGTGATGCCACAAACCAAAGAAGCTATCCAGCACGCGAAAGCGGCAGGTGTGCCTTTGATTGTTGCCGTCAACAAGATGGATAAAGAAGGCGCTAACCCTGACAGCGTGAAAAACGAGCTAGCACAGTATGACGTTATCCCAGAAGAATGGGGTGGTGAAAACATCTTCGTGCATGTTTCGGCAAAACAAGGCCAGAACATTGATGGCTTGCTTGAGTCTATCTTGCTGCAATCAGAAGTGCTTGAACTGAAAGCGGTCGAGCAAGGCATGGCGCGCGGTGTAGTGGTTGAATCACGTCTTGATAAAGGCCGTGGTCCTGTCGCGACAGTGCTGGTTCAAGAAGGTACCTTGAACAAAGGTGATATCGTTCTGTGTGGCTTGGAATATGGCCGTGTCCGTGCGATGCGTGATGAGAATGGCCAAGACGTAGAGCATGCGGGGCCGTCAATTCCGGTTGAGATCCTCGGTCTTTCTGGTGTGCCAGCAGCGGGTGACGAAGCCACGGTTGTGCGTGACGAGAAGAAAGCCCGTGAAGTGGCGCTTTATCGTCAAGGCAAGTTCCGTGACGTGAAACTGGCGCGTCAGCAAAAAGCCAAACTGGAGAACATGTTCTCGAACATGGCTGAAGGTGAAGTGGCTGAGCTGAATATCGTGCTGAAAGCGGACGTTCAAGGCTCTGTCGAAGCGATTGCAGATTCACTGGTCAAATTGTCAACGGATGAAGTGAAAGTGAAGATCGTCGGCTCAGGTGTCGGTGGTATCACTGAAACTGATGCTGTCTTGGCCGCAGCGTCTAATGCGATCATTTGTGGCTTTAACGTCCGTGCGGATGCGGCGGCGCGTAAGACCATTGAAAATGAAAGCTTGGATCTGCGCTATTACTCTGTCATCTACACCATGATTGATGAAGTGAAACAAGCGATGAGCGGTATGCTTGCGCCTGAGTTCAAACAAGAAATCATCGGTCTGGCAGAAGTACGCGATGTCTTCAAGTCACCGAAACTGGGCGCAATTGCCGGGTGTCAGGTTTCTGAAGGTGTGATTAAGCGTAACAATCCAATCCGTGTACTACGTGAAAACGTGGTTATCTACGAGGGTGAGCTAGAATCACTGCGTCGCTTCAAAGATGATGTGAACGAAGTGAAAAAAGGCTACGAGTGTGGTATCGGCGTGAAGAACTACAATGACGTTCGCGTTGGTGACCAGATTGAAGTCTATGAAACGGTTGAAATTCAGCGCTCAATCGACTGATTAAGCGTATAAATCAACCAGGTTGTTTGGATACACCGTGGGGGGAGGCGCATGCGCTTACCCCCATTTTATTGAGAGAAAAGAAAATGGGTAAAGATTTTAGCCGCACAGACCGCGTCGCCCATCAGCTGCAAAAAGAAATTGCACTGATACTGCAGCGCGAGATTAAAGATCCGCGTATTGGCATGGTCACTGTCTCTGATGTTCAGATTTCACGTGATTTGGCGTACGCGAAGGTTTTCGTCACGTTTTTAACCGTTGACGAGCAAGCACCGACAGAAAGCCTCAAAGCCCTCAATGAAGCGAGTGGTTATATCCGCTCTTTGGTTGGAAAGGCCATTCGTTTGCGTGTGACCCCAGAACTGACGTTTGTGTTTGATGAGTCACTCACTGAGGGTATTCGTATTTCCAACTTGGTAAGCAAAGCGGTGCGTAGCGATGATGAGCGCCGTGGTGAAGATGACAAAGGTGAGGAGTAATAGATGGCGCGTCGTCAACGTCGTCGAGGTCGTCCAGTCGATGGCATTATCCTGCTCGATAAGCCCACGGGCATGACCTCTAATGATGCCTTACAAAAAGTAAAACGCATCTTTTTTGCCGAAAAAGCAGGCCATACGGGCGCACTTGATCCACTCGCAACCGGTATGTTGCCCATTTGCCTGGGCGAAGCCACCAAATTCTCCCAGTTTCTGCTCGACTCTGATAAGCGTTATCGCGTGGTCGCAAAGCTGGGTGAGCGGACGAACACCTCTGACGCCGATGGCGATGTGGTGGAAACCCGAGACGTGAAAGTTAACCTAGGCTTACTCGAGCGTTGTATTGCTAAGTTCCGTGGTGAAACCCAGCAAATTCCTTCTATGTTCTCGGCGCTGAAGTACCAAGGGAAACCTTTGTATGAATACGCGCGCCAAGGTATTGAGGTGCCGCGTGAAGCGCGTACCATCAAGGTGTATCAGATTGAATTGCTGCGCTTTGAAGGTGATGAGATAGAAATGGAAGTGCATTGTTCCAAGGGCACTTATATTCGCACTATCGTCGACGATCTGGGTGAAATGTTGGGCTGTGGGGCGCATGTGACGGCCTTACGTCGTACTGGCGTATCAGCCTACCCAACGCGCCAGATGGTGACGCTTGAGCAACTGGAAAGCTTGCTCAATCAAGCCAGAGAGCAAGAGATCCAGCCTAAGCAGTTGCTCGATCCTTTGTTGCTGCCACTCGATACCGCGGTGCAAGACTTACGTGAAATTAACTTGCTGCCGGTGATGGCCAGCTATGCATTGCAAGGGCAAGCGGTTCAAGTGCCCAATGCTCCCACGAGTGGTTTTGTTCGCTTAACGGCGGGCGATGAGCGTCACTTTATTGGGGTGGGAGAAATTGACGCCGATGGCTTGGTAGCACCGCGTCGTTTGGTGGCCAGTCGCCAGCCCGACGCACGCTAGAAACATGATGCCTTTGCGCGTGGTGACGGCAAAAAGAGGCGCGGATAGATTGCTACCTTAGACGAAAGTCAGTAGAATATGCGCCTTCGGGCACCGGCTGAATCAGAGATTGGCTGGTGCATGATAATCACACACTCTTATTAGGAGAGCATTATGTCTCTGACTGCAGAAGCAAAAGCACAAATCGTTGCTGATTTTGGTAAAACTGAGAACGACACTGGTTCACCAGAAGTTCAAATCGCCCTTTTGACCGCATCAATCAACGATCTGCAATCGCACTTCGCTGAGCACAAAGGTGACCACCACAGCCGTCGTGGCCTGCTACGCATGGTTTCACGTCGTCGTAAGCTGCTGGACTACCTGAAAAAGAACAACGTTGACCGTTACTTGGACGTTATCAAGCGTCTAGGCATCCGTCGCTAAGATTCTGGAGAAAAGGGAGCTCAGGCTCCCTTTTCTTTTGCGATAAAAAACGCGCCACCGGAGTTATCCGTGGCGCGTTTTTTTATTTGACGCTATCTTGATTCTTCGCCTTGCTGACGCAGCGCCATTGACGCTGGTTATTGGCGAAGTGTTTTCGCCGCAGCGACCATGTTTTC
The DNA here is from genome assembly GCF_001996015.1 of Salinivibrio sp. ML198. Taxonomy (NCBI): domain Bacteria; kingdom Pseudomonadati; phylum Pseudomonadota; class Gammaproteobacteria; order Vibrionales; family Vibrionaceae; genus Salinivibrio; species Salinivibrio sp. ML198. The sequence goes on along the minus strand of NZ_MUEZ01000015.1, from coordinate 4,830 downwards.
TAGGGCCGGGATCACTTCATCCCATTGCCGGGTCTTTAATCCACAGTCCGGGTTCACCCACAACCTTTCTTCGGGGATCCGCGCAGCGGCTTTGTTCATCAAGCCCACAATTTGTGCTTGAGTGGGCGTATTGGGGGAATGAATATCGTAAACGCCTGGGCCGATGTCATTGGGATAATCAAAGTGATCAAACGCGTCCAGCAGTTCCATATCCGAGCGTGAGGTTTCAATGGTGATGACGTCAGCGTCCATATTCGCAATCGATGCAATGATGTCGTTAAACTCGGAGTAGCACATATGGGTGTGGATTTGCGTCTCGTCACTCACGCCATTAGCCGCAATTTTAAACGCATTGATGGCCCAGTCGAGATAGTGTTGCCATTCACTGCGACGCAGAGGTAGGCCTTCACGCAGGGCTGCTTCATCAATCTGAATGATCTTGGTGCCAGCTTTCTCGAGATCTTGCACCTCTTGACGGATCGCCAGCGCCAGCTGGTTACAGGTTTGCGATCGTGGCTGATCATCGCGGACAAACGACCAGTTGAGAATCGTCACCGGTCCGGTAAGCATGCCCTTGAGCGGCTTATCGGTGAGAGATTGTGCGTACTGCGTCCATTCTACAGTCATTGCTTTCGGGCGTTCGATATCACCAAATAAAATCGGCGGCTTCACACAGCGAGAGCCATACGATTGCACCCAACCGAACTGGCTAAACACATAACCATCCAATTGTTCGCCAAAGTATTCCACCATGTCATTACGCTCGGCTTCACCGTGGACCAAAACATCGAGCCCGAGAGCTTCTTGTTTGTCGACCGCATGGGCGATCTCTTTGCGCATGATGTCTTGATAGGTCACCGCATCAATCTCGCCTTTTTTGTATTGCAAGCGCGTTTGGCGAATGGTGCTCGTCTGCGGGAATGAGCCAATGGTAGTGGTCGGGAAGCGTGGCAGGTTGAGCTGCTCGTGTTGCAAGCGAATGCGTTCTGCAAACGGGCGTTGTCGCCTACCCAGATGCGGTGTAATCGCCGCCAATGCAGCTTGCACATTAGGGTTGTGCACGCGTGGTGACTGCTGACGACTCTCAATAGCTTGGCGGTTGTCGGCCAGTGCTTGTTGAACGCTTTGCTTGCCATGGTTGAGCGCGTTGGCAAGCACATCCAATTCATCAAGCTTTTGATGGGCAAAGGCGAGCCAGTTTTTTACTTCAGGATCGAGCTTGTGTTCGCTGGTCAAATCGACGGGCACATGGAGCAATGAACAAGAGGGAGCGAGCCAGAGACGATCGCCCAGTGCTTGGTGAGTGGGTTCAAGCCAAGCTAGCGTGGCATTAAGATCGGTTTTCCAAACGTTACGGCCGTTAATCACACCAAGAGACAGGACTTGGTGATCGCCAAGTGCTTCTTGGTACGACGCAACATCCCCTCGGCCACGAATCGCATCCAGGTGCCAACCGTCAACGGGCAAGGATTGCGCCAATTGACGATTTTCAGCTTGCTCGCCGAAGTAGCTTGCCAGCAATAACTTCACGTTGGTTTGGCTTAGCGTCTGATACGCGGTTTTTATTGCTGTTTGCCACGCAGGGGCAAGCTCAGTGACCAAAATAGGCTCATCGATTTGAACCCATTCAACACCTTGTTCTGCCAGCGTGCTCAGGAGCGATTGATAAACTGGCAAGAGTTCATCAAGCAGATCCAGCTTGTTAGAAGCATCTTTTTCTTTACCTAACCACAGATACGTGACGGGGCCGACTAAAACAGGTTTGGCCTGAACACCGGTTTGTTTGGCTTCTTCTATTTGCGCCAATAGACTTTCAGCATGCAAGCTAAAGGTGGTTTGTGCTGTGAATTCTGGCACGATGTAGTGATAGTTGGTGTCAAACCATTTGGTCATTTCACCAGCGTGGACACATTGGCAGCCAGTATCGTTCGCCGAGCGACCACGGGCGACGCGGAAATAGTTATCGAGGGTGTTATCTTGATGATCAGCCACACGGTCAGGGACATTGCCGACTAAAAAGCTGGTGTCGAGTACATGGTCATAAAAAGAAAAGTCACCCGCTGGAACGGCATCGAGCTTACCTTGTTGTTGCCAATGGGTACGGCGTAGAGCCGCCGCAGTATTGGTTAAATCTTGCTGGGATGATTCGCCACGCCAGTAACGTTCGAGTGCAAATTTTAGTTCGCGCTGTGCCCCTATGCGGGGAAAACCGAGGTTATGAGTTTTAGCCATCTATACGTCCTCCTTTAAGTTGAGTTCAGCATAGGGCTTTCTCGTTATGAACTAAAATGGCATTATTTCATCAATTAATGAAATTTGGTCATGGAAAAGACATGTTAGAACGTCATCATCTTCATATTCTGCGTGCCATCAAAGAGCAAGGATCGCTTACCGCCGCGGCAGAGACGCTTTATCTCACCCAATCTGCCATTAGCCATGCGATGAAAAAATTAGAAAGTCAGATAGGCGTTAGCCTGTGGAAAAAATCAGGCAGACAATTACATTTCACTCAGGCTGGTGAGTACTTGCTGACCCTCTCTGAGCGTATGCTCCCTCAATTTGAGCATGCCGAGCAGCAACTTAAACAATTTGCACAAGGTCAGCGCGGCACCCTGCGCATTGGCATGGAATGTCACCCCTGCTATCAGTGGCTGCTTAAGGTGGTTGAGCCTTTCTTGCACCAATGGCCGGATGTGGATGTTGACGTGAAACAAAAGTTTCAATTCGGTGGTCTAGGGGCATTATTTGGTCATGATATTGATGTGCTCGTCACTCCGGATCCCTTGTTTAAACCAGGTATTGAATACGTCTCCGTGTTTGATTACGAATTAGTGCTTGTGACTCATCCACAGAGCCCGCTGGCATCGCAGTCTCATGTCGAACCCCATCAGGTGACACAAGAAGTGCTCATTACCTATCCTGTTGACCAAGCGCGTTTAGATGTGTTCACGCAGTTTCTCGCCCCGGCACATTGTGCGCCACGCAAACACAAAACCATTGAAACAACAGATATTATGCTACAAATGGTTGCGGCAGGACGAGGCATTGCGGCCTTACCGAAGTGGCTGGCAAAAGAGTACCAACAACAACTTAACTTACATGTTCTACGTATGGGAAAAAGCGGCATCAATAAATCCATCCATCTAGGAATACGTGCTGGAGAGAGAGAGGATTATATCGAGGATTTTATTCGGCAGGCGAGTGTGACCAGTATCCATCACAAGCTGTGATGCACATGGCACAAGAAAGTGGAATAACCTCTTCTTTGCAAATAACTTTCGTGTCATCGCACTGCCGTAGTTTCAGTCTCATTGTTGTCTCATTTTTGAGCCGTATAAAGCGCACATTTCCTAGTAAAATCACTTTCGGATAAGTCTAATTAGACCGATAATGTATCAAGGTTCGCTTTTTCTGAAAGCAGATCACACTTTGTTTAGCTAAAGAGTCCGGCTATGAAATCAATCTCGCTATCTCGCAACGTAATTGTCGAAAATATTCAAGGAAACGGTGTTGTTCTTGTCAATGGGGCGCCTATGACGGTTTCTGAGGGGATGTCATTTCCCGCAGGAACGGAGCTTGTATTGCCCGACAACAGCGATGCTGTGATTGCATTGAGTAACGGCGTATTGCTCACTTTGGAATCGCAAGGCGGGGAGCCCGGCTCCTTGATTGATAATTTGCCGCAAGACGTGCAAGACGAAATAGCCGACATTCAACAACAAATCTTGGAAGGTGAAGGCGAGATCACCATTCAAGAAGACCAAGCGACCGCTGCAGGTGGTGAAGCAACGGGTAGTGGCTCATGGAGCTATGTCAACTTGGAGCGAGATGGAAGCGAGACCATTGCGAGCTCTGGGTTTGACTCTGACTCGATTGCCAACAATGCAGGCGCAATTGGCACGGACGAAGAAGACGGTTTTGGTCGCTTGGTGGACGTTACTGCCCCCAACGCCCCTGGGGTCACTATCCTCAACGATGCAAACAATGATGGTGTGATTAGCAGCCAAGAAATTGGCGACGGTATTCGAGTGTCTATCGATCTGACTGGCACCAACGCCAATCCAGGCGATGTGTTAACGGTGAATGGACAGACGTTCACCGTGACGGAAGATAATATTACTGACGGAACTGTCATCGTCACCCTCCCGGATACGCCCGCAGACGGTGAAACGCTTACCGTAGAAGCCACCATTACCGATACCTCCGGCAACACCTCAGCGCCGGGGAGTGATCAAGCAGACATTGATACCAGCGCGGATGCGGGCACGGTCAGCGTGAACAACATCACCAGCGATGACGTGATCAACGCGCAAGAAGCGGGCGAGACCATCACGGTCACTGGCAGCGCGAGCGGCGGCGACATCGCCGCAAACGATCCGGTCACCATGACCATCAACGGCACCGAGTACACCACCACCGTGGATGAAAACGGCGAATGGAGCGTGGACGTGGCCGGCAGCGACCTGGCAGCGGACACCGAGTTCGAGGTGATCGTGAGCTCGACAGATGACGCGGGCAATACGGTAGAAAGCACTGGCTCATCAGAGCATACGGTGGATACGGCGGCCCCAGGCGAAGGTGGCGATAGCAGCAACAGCATCGCGTTCGACGATGCCGATGGCCTGATCAACGACAACGAACAAGACGACGTCGAGTTCACCGGCACGGTGGAAGACGGTGCGTCGATCGACAGCATCGTGATCACCGACAGCGCAAATAACAGCGTCACCGTGGCGGAAGGCGACATCAGCGTGGATGGTGATGGCAACGTGACCGTCACAGGCCAAGACGTGAGCAGCCTGGCCGATGGCGAGCTGACGGTGACCATGA
>NZ_MUEZ01000014.1:0-110834 GCF_001996015.1 Salinivibrio sp. ML198 | reverse complement strand
GCTCTATCACGCCAATTGCGCCAAGCACACGCACGTCCGCCACACACTCGAGGGCGCGAGCAGGCGCTAAGCCGGTTTTTAGCTGCTTCTCGATGTGCGTGACGGTCTGCGGGCAGTCACTTTCCAGCAAGGTATCAATGCTGGCGCAGGCCACGGCGCAGGCGAGTGGATTGCCCATAAAAGTGGGGCCGTGCATAAAACAGCCTGCATCACCGCTACAGACCGTATCGGCCACATGGCGGGTGGTTAGCGTGGCAGCCAAGGTCATGTAGCCACCGGTCAGTGCTTTACCGACGCAGAGTATATCTGGGCTGATCCCCGCGTGGTCGCAGGCAAATAGTTTTCCTGTTCGGCCAAAGCCAGTCGCGATTTCATCCACAATCAGCAGCACATCAAATTCATCGCACAGAGCGCGCACTTGACGCAGGTATTCAGGGTGATAAAAACGCATACCGCCTGCGCCTTGCACGATGGGCTCTAAGATCACGGCGGCCAGTTGGCCGTGATGGGCGGTGAGTGCTTCGCGCATAGGCTGTATGTCGTCAGGGTTCCACTCACCGTCAAAGCGGCTTTGTGGGGAAGGCACAAAATGATGCTGAGGCAGAAACCCTTTGTAGAGTTTGTGCATCGAATTATCAGGGTCCGTCACCGACATGGCGGCGAACGTGTCGCCATGATAGCCATGACGCAAGGTCAAAAACTGTGCGCGTGACTCGCCGCGTCCCTGCCAATATTGCATCGCCATTTTAAGCGCCACTTCTACTGATACAGAGCCTGAATCGGCCAAAAACACTTGCGTGAGCGGGGCGGGAGAATGCGCGACCAAGCGCTCACAAAGCGATACCGCAGGCTGGTGGGTAAGACCGCCAAACATCACATGCGACATTTTATCGATTTGCTGATGTGCCGCGGCGTTCAAAGCAGGGTGGTTGTAGCCGTGAATCGCTGCCCACCACGATGACATACCATCAATCAGAACAGTGCCATCTTCAAGGTGTAGCTCGGCGCCGCTTGCGTGTGAGACGGGCAAGCAAGGCAAAGGGTCGAGCGTTGAGGTGTAGGGATGCCAGATATGCTCGCGGTCAAAATGGGTGTTTATGCTCATAAATAAATCAGATGTAAACCAGTATTATCTTGACGTGTTGACAGGTTAACGTCTGTGGGTAGACTAGCCAAGCATTAAAACGACAACAACGGGGAAAACCGCGTGGAAATAAGACACAACTGGACCGCACAGGAAGTGCAAGCATTGTTCGATAAACCCTTTATGGATTTGCTGTTTGAAGCGCAGCAAGTGCATCGTGAATATCATCCTGCTAACCAAGTGCAAGTCAGCACGCTGTTATCGATCAAAACCGGCGCGTGTCCAGAAGATTGCAAGTATTGTCCGCAAAGTGCGCGGTACCGCACCGATGTTGAGAAAGAGCGGTTAATGGAAGTGGAACGCGTGCTCGAAGCGGCAGAAAAAGCCAAAGCTTCAGGCGCGACGCGCTTTTGCATGGGGGCCGCCTGGAAAAACCCCAAGCAACGCGATATGCCGTATTTGCTCGATATGATCCAAGGCGTCAAAGGATTAGGGTTAGAAACCTGTATGACTCTGGGCATGTTGGATGCGGAGCAAGCCAAGACCTTATCCGAGGCGGGTTTGGACTACTACAACCACAATCTCGATACCTCACCTGAGTTTTACGGCAACATTATTACCACGCGGACGTATCAAGAACGCCTCGATACCTTATCCAACGTGCGAGACGCGGGAATGAAGGTGTGTTCCGGCGGCATTATTGGGCTGGGCGAAAGTGCTCGCGATCGCGCGGGTTTGCTGGTTGAACTCGCCAACATGCCGGCTCACCCAGAAAGCGTGCCGATCAACATGCTGGTCAAAGTAAAGGGCACACCGCTTGAGAACGTCGATGACGTCGACCCGTTCGATTTTGTCCGCATTATTGCGGTGGCGCGGATCATGATGCCCAAATCGGCAGTGCGGCTGTCTGCAGGCCGCGAAGACATGAACGAGCAAATGCAAACCTTGTGCTTTATGGCTGGCGCGAACTCGATCTTCTACGGCTGCAAGCTGTTGACTACACCAAACCCGGATGAAGACGCGGATATGCAGCTATTTAAAAAGCTGGGTATTAATCGCGAAGCGGTCAGCCAAAAACCCGATCAAGTCACTGAGCACGACTTACTTGAGCAAGTGGCCGAGCGAGTGGCAGCGCGCCCGCAAGAGGGCGATTTGTTCTACGACGCCAGTGTCTAAGTCCCCATGACTGATACAACATCAGCGCTGATCCGTCGTTACCAAGGCGAGCTGGCCGCACGCCAGCAACAAGGCTTATGGCGGCAAAGTGGTGACAATACCGTCGCCGAGTCATGGCGCAACTTTGCGGGGAATGATTACTTGGGCCTTGCGCAAGACCCGCGACTGGTGAAAAGGGCGCAGCAGCACCTTGAACGCTGGGGGGTGGGGGCAACGGCCTCGCCGGTGGTATCCGGTTTTACCGCGGCGCATCAATCCCTTTGTGACCAGCTGTGTGACTGGCTGGGTTACCCGCAAGCGATACTGTTTAACAGTGGTTTTGCCGCCAACCAAGCCTTGCTCTTTACGCTGTTAGGTAAAGACGATGTCTTGTTTCAAGACAAACTCAACCATGCCTCCTTGATTGAGGCTGGCGTATTGAGCCCTGCCACACAGCGCCGTTTTCGTCATAACGACATGGCACACCTTCGCCAACTACTCGCGAAACAAACCCAGCCGTCCGCATCGCTGATTGTCTCAGAAGGGGTATTCAGCATGGATGGCGATGTATCGCCAACCGAAAGCCTTGCCGCGATTGCCAACCAATCGGGGGCGCTCTGGGCACTGGATGATGCGCATGGGATTGGTGTGTTGGGGCTAGAAGGCGAGGGCAGTATCAGTCGTGGCGCACGGCCGGATATATTAGTCGTGACGTTTGGAAAAGCCTTGGGCGTCGCGGGGGCCGCAGTGCTGGCCTCTCCCACCATCATTGACTATTTGCGTCAGTTCGCGCGCCATTATGTGTACTCGACGGCCATGCCACCTGCGCAAGCGGCACTCATCGAGGATGCGATTAGGTTGGCACGAACAGAGCACTGGCGGCGAGAAACACTCAGCGCTCATGCCGAACAGTTAATGCAAGGGCTCCACGACTGGTTAGAGACGACGTCTGCTTTCGAACCGCACGCTTTAAATACGCAGCCCTTCCCGCAACTGCTCGCGACGCCTAGCCCGATCAAGCCGCTGATTATCGGCGATTTGGCATCGTTACAGCAGGTAAATCAGGCTTTGATGAAGGCTCATATTCGGGTGGGGGCGATTCGGCCACCGACTGTCCCCCCTAACACTGCACGTCTGCGGATCAGCTTGTCGGCACAGCATCAAAAGACAGATATCACCGCACTGATTGAGGCGCTGAAGCCGGTATTAGCGAGCGACAACACATGCGAGGTGACAGAATGACCGTCGCCGATAAACAAGCGATTGCCAGAGCGTTTGGCCGAGCCGCGCCCCATTATGATGACAGTGCCACGCTGCAACGCCGTGTCGGCCATCGGTTGATGGCATTGGCTGAGTCAGAGCAAAAGTCTGTTCGTCTCGGTACCGTCTTAGATGTCGGCTGTGGCACCGGCTATTTCACTCAGCAGTGGATGACTCACGCTAAGACAGTGATTGGACTGGATCTCAGCGCCCCCATGCTTGCGACGGCAAAAGCGCGCTGCGGCAATGCCATGCTAGGCGTCCAAGCTGATGCGGAGCATTTGCCACTGGCCGACAACAGTGTCGATCTGGCATTTAGCTCGTTAGCGCTGCAATGGTGTGACGATTTGCATGTGCCATTGGCGGAGCTGAGTCGGGTCGTCAAACCCGGCGGGAAAATTCTTGTCTCGACACTGCTCACCGGATCACTGTGTGAACTCGACAGCGCGTGGCAACAAGCATGCGGCACATCACGGGTGAACCGCTTTATCACGTTGTCTGGATTACAGCAGGCGACCCAACGCGCCGGGCTTAGGCACGCAACCGTGTTGCAAGAAAGCGAACAGCTCACCTTTGCCAATGCCCATGCGGTGATGAAAAGCTTAAAAGGCATTGGCGCCACTTATCGCCCCCAAGGGGCGGGGCAGCAAGGGCTGGCGACAAGAGCGCAGTTTAGCGCGGTAGAAAAGGCGTATCAGCGTTTTGCACTTGCCGCCAACAACTTACCGGCGACCTATCAAATTGGCTACATAGTGATTAACCACCATGCATGACAGTTATTTTATTACCGGCACCGACACCGAAGTGGGGAAAACCTATACCACGGCGGCGCTGTTGCACGCTTTTATCAAACAAGGTTATCAAGCGGTGGGCTATAAACCTGTCGCTGCTGGTGCCGATTTAGCGCCTGAACATCAACTAAATAGTGACGCTGTCACTTTGCAGCACGCCAGTGCGATCGCATTGCCGTATGCCGCTATCAACCCAGTGTTGTTAGAAACGCCGTGCTCGCCGCACTGGGCGGCGGTGTTAGCCAACAAGCCAATCGATACCCAGATGCTGAGCGATGGGCTCGCGCATTTAAAACAGCAGGCCAGTCCGGTATTGGTAGAGGGCGCCGGCGGTTGGCAAGTGCCACTCAGTGAGACTGAAACGCTGGCCGATTGGGTGGTTGCCCACCAACTGCCAGTGATCATGGTGGTGGGGATTAAACTTGGCTGTTTAAACCATGCTTTACTCACCGCAGAGGCCATTCGCGCACGCGGGCTTAGGTTAGCCGGATGGGTGGCAAACGCCGTTGATCCCAAGGCGCAGCACAGTGACGAAATGGTGCGTTATCTTGATGCGCATTTAGATGCGCCTTGTCTGGGGCGCTTGCCGTTTGCTGCCGATGCCTCGCCAGCACAATGCGCGAGCCACTTAGATATTAAGCCGTTGTAAACATATTGCGAGAATGTAGCGATCAAAAAAGCCAGCGCTGTGCTGGCTTTTTGTCTATTCAGGTAGTCAATGCGGGTAGACAATTACTTCTGGTCGTCTCGAACACCCATTAGGCTTTGCTGAACCTCGGCCATTTGGCGCGCCGCTGTCGCGTCATCCGACGCTAACCCAAGCTCTGAGCAGGCTTCATCGAAGCTCATGCCGAGATGACAGGTTAAGATGTCGATAGCGACTCGGTAGTTTTCTTGCTCTGCCATGGTCTCACTCCATTGATAACGCGTTGCGTTGTTAAGGTTAGGTTGTCCACACTGGGTGGTTATAAACTTAATGGTTGATATGACCGCCGACTGCCCATTACTTTGTTGTCTTACGCAGTGCATCAGCGTCATAGTTTTAAACAGCTGCGCATAAATTAGCCTGAGTAAACCGCGATGACAACTCGACCAAAGTCTATATTGGGTTGTTTTTGTCTTTTTTATTGGGCTTTTCTGCCTCGGTGCTTGTTAAATGTTTGAATGGATTGTTAAAAATTAAGAGTTGCGCGATATCACAATTTGTTTAGATCAGATCGAAATAACGTGCCACACTAACTGGTCGGTGCAGAGAGCTGGATGGTACGGGCGCCACAAGCGACGACTGGGATTTATTCGTAACAAATTGCATCAAAGGATTGTTTTTATCATTAATGCCCATACTATTTTTATCATTACAACAAATAAGCGCTAAACACTGGGTTTAAGCGACGGAGACACACCATGAAACGCTTAGGATTATTTCTCGCTACCAACCTTGCGGTACTGGTCGTATTTAGCATTGTGCTGAATATCATTTATGCCGTGACAGGCATGCAACCGGGGAGCTTATCTGGGTTGCTGGTACTGGCAGCGGTATTTGGTTTTGGCGGCTCGTTTATATCGTTGCTGATGTCAAAATCAATGGCATTGCGCTCGGTGGGGGCGCAAGTGATTGAGCATCCACGCAATGAAACCGAGCACTGGCTAATGAATACTGTCAGTCAACAGGCGCAGCGCGCTGGCATTGGTATGCCAACCGTGGCGGTATATAACTCGCCTGACATCAACGCCTTTGCGACGGGGGCGAAACGCAACGACTCTGTGGTGGCGGTATCAAGCGGCCTGCTGCAAAACATGACCCGTGATGAGGCCGAAGCCGTGCTGGCGCACGAAATCAGCCACATTGCCAATGGCGACATGGTCACCATGACCTTGATGCAAGGAGTGGTGAACACCTTCGTGATCTTTATTGCCCGCGTTATCGCCGGTGCAGTGAGCGGCATGAACAGTGATGAAGAAGGTGAAGGCGGCGGCAACTGGATGATGTATTTCCTCGTCTCGTCAGTGCTAGAAATCGTGTTTGGTATTCTGGCTAGCATTCTCACCATGTGGTTTAGCCGTCATCGCGAGTTCCGCGCGGATGCAGGCTCGGCGCAGCTGGTGGGCAAACAGAAAATGATTGCTGCGCTGGAGCGTTTGAAAGTCAGCCACGAGCCGAAACTAGAAGGCTCAATGATGGCATTTGGCATCAACGGTAAGAAAACGCTGAGTGAGCTATTTATGACCCACCCACCGCTAGAAAAACGTATCGATGCCTTGCGTCGTGGCGACTATCTATAATCGGATAGCGTTTACGCCGAGTCATCGATTAAGCGGCCTGCGGGCCGCTTTTTGTTTGTGTGCGACGCCACTTTATCCCCTCACTGGCGAGCACCGCACCCAATACAATCAACGCCATCGCTACCACGGTAAGCGCACTGACGGTTTCTGAGAAGACGGGGATCGCGATCAGCGCAGCCACCACAGGCGTGAATGCGCCTATTGCGGCACTCATTTCTGCGCCCAAACGGCGAATCGCAAACGCATAGCTGTAATTGGCAATGATCCCCACGCCCAAGCCTTGCGCCAGTACATGGTAGCCCAGCTCACCGAAAGGCGCTTGAAGCAGATTAAATGAGATAAGCCCGCTCATCGCGCCTACGGGCAGCAGCAAGACGGCTGACATCGCTAATACCGCTCCGGCTTCTGCGGCATTTAAGCCCGTGACACGCACGCCAATGGTAAACCACGCCCAACTGATGCTGGCTGCGAGCAAAATCAAATGGCCTTGGGTGACGCTCCACGGTGAGAAGAACAGCGAATGCCACAAAAATGCGCCAATGCCGATCACGATCAATCCAATCCCTAATCGTCGTCCCACCGAGAGCGACTCGCCATAAACGCTCCAAGCAATGGCGGAGACAAACAGTGGCAAGATCCCAGGAATTAACGAGGCGCCATCGGCGACAGGGGCAAACTGCATACCTGTGGCAGCGAGCAGATAAAACGGTAAACCCGCCCCGAAGGCAATCGCAAACAGATAACGTTTGGGCACGGAGACAATATGACGGACCCGATGACGGCTCAGCCAACCAAATAGCAGCGCCGCAGGCAAAAAGCGCAGTAGGGCAATATCGCCACTGGTTAACACCGACTGGCTGGCCTGACGCAAGGAGATAAACAGGCTCGCCCAAATGGTCACGGTGACAAGCATGGCGGCGAGGCCTAATAAACGTTGAGAGGTGGCAGGCATGGTTGATCACTTCCTTGATAATGGATGCAGTTAGTGTGGCAGCGTCAAGGGAGGGATTGGTGGCAAATTAATGGGTAGTTTCATCCTCTATTGGTGGTTATCATCGGCTATTAGTGAATAATTGATGAAAATTACCAAGGAGAGGGTTTGGACAGTAAAGACAAAGCCATTCTGGCGCTGTTACAAGACGATGCGCGCCGCACCACGGCGGAAATCGCTGATGCCGTTGGGTTGTCGTTTTCGCCTTGTGCAAGACGAATTAAAAAGCTGGAAGCCGATGGGGTGATAGCGTCCTATCAGGTTACGCTCGATCGCCAGCGAATTGGGCTTAACATGACCTTTTTTGTCAACGTGAGTTTGAGCAATCACCGAGAAGAGGCGATTGTTACCTTCGAGCACGCATTGGTGGAAATGGATGAAGTTATCAACGGTCACGTGATCTCAGGTACTTATGACTATTTACTGGAAGTAGTGACGCGAGATTTACCGCACTATGAAGCCTTTATGCGCCAGCTACAAACCTTGGCGATGGTCAAAGACATCAATACCAATGTGGCGATCCGCGCGGTAAAACAAGGCGCGGCGCTGAAGGTGTAGCGCCGCGCTATTATTGTGAAATAGTGGTTAGCGAATAGCGATTAGCTAAGGTGCTGGCTCAGCCAGTCGCTAAAGGCATTTTGTGGCAGGGCACCGTTGAGTACGTCAACGCGCTCGCCATTTTTAAATACCATTAGCGTCGGAATGCTACGAATACGATATTGCGCCGCCAATGCTTGCTGCGCTTCGGTATCGATTTTAACAAAACGTGCGCGGCCTTCTTCTTGCTCGGCCACTGCCGCAAAGGCAGGCGCGAAGCTTTGGCATGGGCCACACCATGGGGCCCAAAAATCGACCACAACAGGCACATCGCTATTTAGCAATGCGTTAAAGTTTTCGCTGGTGCCCTCAATCGGTTTACCGTCCAGCACATCAGACTGACACTTGCCGCATTTGGGCGCGTCATTCACCCGCTCGCTTGGAATACGGTTCATGGCTTGGCAGTGAGGGCAGCGTGAGGTCAAGGTTGTCATTGGGTTTCCTCGTTGAATTATTTGTGTCTAATATAAGCGGGTGACGTCGCTCGCCCAAGTTGAATTTATCAATCACTCAAATAGAAAAAGCCGATGACACGGCACCGGCTTTCATGAGGTGTTATTGATTCAGTGCGCGCTAGAGTGCATCCACCACATTGAGGATGGCACTGAGCATATCGCGACCGAAGGCTTGGCTGCGCGCAGGTGACCAACCAAAATCCGGGTCCGGTTGGTCGTTATGATCTTTAAATGGCATTTCAACTGTGTACGACAAGCATTTAAAGCGCTCACCAATCCAGTTTGAGCCCACGGTCAGATTGGCCTTGCCAGGTGCGTCTTTGTCATAGCCGTGCTCGTCTTGGAACTCTGGCGTCACGGTGAGCAGGGCACGCTTAAACCTGTCCTCTAAATCCGCCATACGCGCATCGTAAGAAGGGATCCCCTCGCAACCGGCAACAAAGTTATATGGGATGGCCTCATCACCGTGGATATCGAGGCACATTTTCACCCCTGTTTGCTCCATACGCGCACGAACATGATACACCTCGGGGCTGCGCTCAAGCGTAGGGGCTTGCCATTCTCGGTTCAAGTTGGCGCCCACCGCATTGGTACGCAAGTGGCCGCGCACGCTGCCGTCGGGGTTCATATTGGGCACCACGTAAACGTCGGCCTTTTCCAACAGCGCACGGGCAGTGGTGTCGGTGTCGTCAAGCAATCGGTCGAGCAGCCCCTCGATAAACCATTCCGCCATGGTTTCGCCGGGGTGTTGGCGAGCAATCAGCCAAATCGGTGTTTTCGGTTGGGCGGATTCCCCTAAATCAGCGCGAATTTTCAATAGGCTAATATCGCGCCCATCCAAGGTCTGGCCGAGGGTTTCTAGCTGACATTGTGGATAGGTCTGCGCTTGGTGAATTAAATCCAGGTGGCGCTCATAGCTATACGGCGCGAAGTAGGCGAAATACATCGAGCCATGTTGCGGCGTTACGTTAATGGTCAGTGTATCGCCGTCAAATTCGGTGGGGACGCGGAACCAGGTATCGCGATCGTAAGAGGCGACCGCCTGATAATCTTTCCAGCCTTCAGGGTAGGCTGAGCCTGCCAGTTGCTGAATATGCAGTGTGTGAGCCTGATTCACTTGCGCCTCTAAGCGAAAGTGGAACCACTGATAAAACTCAGACTGATTGTCGTGGTGAATGGCAAGTTGAATGTTGTTGATGTCGTCATCGTTAACAACGCGAATATTCCCGCTGTCGAACTGGCTAAAAATACGCATAGAGCATCCTTTATCGGTTTGAGAGGCCAGCTGTGTTTGCACCTGAAGGTAAGCCTTATGTTGTAAAACCGAGCGTGACTGTCTGATTAGCAACGAACCGAGTCACTCATTGTCTTCACTGACGAGCTCGCCACTGACTATCTAATCACGTAGGCAAGATGGCTTTACTGGCTTATTATTAACAGTATTGCGCCTTATCTTGTCGTACTGTGTCTTAGCTGGCAAGGTGCCCTTATCACGCTATGACCATCTTTTTCCTCAAAGATTATCTTTTCCTCAACCAATAAGGAGCCACTATGCATTTGCAGGATCCTGAGCTTTTAAAAACACAGGCACTGATCAATGGGAAGTGGGTCGATGCCGACAGCCAACAAACCCGCGCGGTGACCAATCCTGCGAACGGAGAGCACTTGGCGACGGTACCTAATATGGGGGCGGAGGAAACTAGCCGCGCTATTGATGCCGCGGATGCTGCGCTACCCGAATGGCGAGATTTAACCGCCAAAGCGCGGGCTGACGTGCTTTATCGCTGGTACGAGCTGATGCTCGAGCACAAAGATGATTTAGCCGCAATCATGACGGCTGAGCAAGGCAAGCCGCTAAAAGAAGCCGCGGGCGAGATCCAATACGCCGCGTCGTTTTTACAGTGGTTTGCAGAAGAAGCGAAGCGAGTGTATGGCGCGACCATTCCCGCGGAGCAAGCGGATAAGCGTATTTCAGTGATCAAGCAGCCGATTGGCGTGACCGCGGCGATTACCCCGTGGAACTTTCCAGCGGCGATGATTACCCGTAAAGCGGCCGCAGCATTGGCGGCGGGTTGTACCATGGTGGTGAAGCCTGCCAGTGACACGCCGCTATCGGCACTGGCCCTCGGTGAGCTCGCGTTGCGAGCCGGGCTGCCAGCTGGAGTGATCAGTGTGGTGACCGGGGCGTCGGGCCCCATCGGTGATACCTTATGTGCTGACAGACGTGTCCGTAAGCTCTCGTTTACCGGCTCGACCGAAATCGGCGCACAGTTGATGGAGAAATGCGCCCCAACCATTAAAAAGCTCTCGCTGGAGCTGGGCGGCAATGCGCCTTTCATTGTGTTTAATGACGCCGATATTGACGCCGCGGTTGAAGGGGCCATTGCGGCGAAGTTTCGTAACGCAGGGCAAACCTGTGTCTGTGTGAACCGCATCTACGTGCAATCGGGCGTGTATGAAGCCTTTGCAGAAAAGTTTATCCAGGCGGTGAGTCAATTGCAGGTGGGTAAAGGCACCGACGACGGCGTGGACATCGGCCCACTCATCAATAAGGGAGCAATGGACAAAGTGAATGCCCACCTGGACGATGCCAAGCAAAAAGGCGCGGCGATTGAGCTGGGTGGCGCGTGCCCTGAGCTGGGAGAAAACTACACCCAACCGGCGGTGATTAAATACGCGACCCCAGCGATGCGGATAGCCAAAGAAGAGACCTTCGGCCCCGTGGCACCGCTGTTTTCTTTTGAAGAAGAAGCGGACGCCATCGCCATGGCCAATGACACCGAATTTGGGTTAGCGTCTTACTTTTATGCCAAAGACATTAGCCGGGTGCACCGTGTGGCCGAAGCACTGGAATACGGCATGGTAGGGATCAACACTGGCTTGATTTCGACCGCGGTCGCGCCCTTTGGTGGGGTGAAGCAATCGGGCCTTGGCCGTGAGGGCTCACACTGGGGACTCGATGAATACCTAGAAATGAAGTACTTGTGTTTGGGTCTGTCGTAATCTAAACGGTTTAAGCCGCTAAGTGTTAAAAATTACTGACACGTAAAGCGGGTTTTACGCTGTTTATTGCAGTCAACTTGCCTCGAACGTCACCAAATTGGTGATAATTCAGTCAGGTTGACTGTTTTTTGGCGGCTTAGTGTATGAATATTTGCATTTGCCCACATCCGCTCTGTTGTTGGCTTTTCATCCGTGGTAAAACTCAAGTACTATGCGTAAGAGAAGTCCAACCGTTGCCTTGTGGCAGCATGTTGGCGAACCAAACCAAGTGGAGATACAAGATTGATCAATGTGTTCCTTGTAGATGATCACGAGCTGGTTCGCACAGGGATTCGACGTCTTTTAGAAGACGTTCGTGGCATAAAAGTGGTAGGGGAAGCCGACAGCGGTGAAGCTGCACTCAAGTGGTGCCGGCAAAATCACGCCGATATTGTCCTAATGGACATGAATATGCCAGGCATCGGTGGGTTGGAAGCGACACGCAAGTTGCTTCGTTACTCGCCGGACGCCAAGATTATCGTGCTCACGATCCATACAGAAAACCCGTTCCCCACCAAGGTCATGCAAGCGGGAGCCGCGGGGTACCTGACCAAAGGCGCCGGTGCCGATGAAGTGGTGAACGCGATCCGCATGGTCAACAGTGGCCAACGTTATATCTCACCGGACATTGCCCAGCAAATGGCGCTTAGTCAGTTCTCTGCCTCTTCAGATAATCCTTTCAAAGAGCTGTCAGAGCGTGAATTGCAGATCATGCTAATGATCACCAAAGGGCAAAAAGTCACCGACATATCCGAGCAGCTTAGCCTGAGCCCGAAAACGGTGAACAGCTACCGTTATCGCTTATTCAGCAAGTTGGGCATTAATGGTGATGTGGAATTGACCCACCTTGCCATCAGGCACGGCATGTTAGATACCGAAACCTTGTAACGCGAAGTAATGTAGTACGAGACCGCGCAGTGCCGAACACCTTCGATGCCAAAAGTTTTCTGAAAACCGTTCCTCACCAGCCCGGCGTTTATCGCATGATGAACGCCGCGGGTGACATTATCTATGTGGGTAAGGCCAAAGATCTCAGCAAACGCCTAGCCAGTTACTTTCGGGTCCAGGTTTCCAGTGAGAAAACCAAAGCCTTGGTGCGTAACATCGCCGATGTAGAGGTGACGGTGACCCACACCGAAACCGAAGCACTGATCCTTGAGCACAACCTGATCAAGCAGCATCGCCCCAAATACAATGTATTGCTGAGAGACGATAAATCTTATCCCTATATCTACCTCAGTGCTCACGAGCATCCGCGGCTCGCGATCCACCGCGGCGCGAAAAAGAAAAAGGGCGAATACTTTGGTCCCTTTCCTGATGCCAATGCAGTGCGCAAAAGCCTGCACCTATTGCAGAAAATATTCCCGGTTCGCCAGTGTGAAGACTCGGTGTATGCCAACCGCAGCCGGCCTTGCTTGATGTATCAAATTGGTCGCTGCTCCGGCCCTTGTGTGCCAGGGCTGATTAGTGATGATGACTACGCCGAGCAAGTCAATTTTGCCCGTATGTTTTTACAAGGCAAAGACCGCGAAGTGATCGACAGCTTGGTCGCCAAAATGGAAACCGCCAGCCAACAGCTGCAATTTGAAAAAGCGGCGGAATATCGTGACCAAATCCAAGCGTTGCGCCGCGTACAAGAGCAGCAGTTTGTCTCGCAAGACAGCGATGATGATATCGACGTTATCGGCTTTGCATTAGAAAACGGGGTGGCGTGCATTCATGTGCTCTTCCTGCGCCAAGGCAAAGTGCTGGGCAGTCGAAGCCACTTTCCTAAGATGCCGGCAGAAACCGACCCTGGTGAAGTGGTCTCAAGTTTTGTCAGCCAGTTTTACCTGGCGCAAGCGGAAGGGCGCACCATTCCCAGCCATATTCTGATTTCTGACGATATCGGTGATGATCTGGGTTGGCTATCGAATACCTTGAGTGAAATAGCCGGTCGCAATGTGCGCCTACAAAGTCGTCCGCGCGGGGCTAGAGCCCGCTTTTTGAAGCTGGCCAACACCAATGCCCGCACTGCTTTGACCAGCAAGATCAACCATCGGATGACCATCCAGAATCGTTATCAAGCGCTGCAAGAAACCCTGGGCTTAGAGCCGGTTAAGCGGATGGAGTGCTTTGATATCAGCCACACCATGGGCGAGAAAACGGTCGCCTCCTGTGTGGTGTTCAACCAAGATGGGCCGCTGAAAAAAGAGTATCGCCGTTACAACATTGAAGGGATCACCGGCGGCGATGATTATGCCGCGATGGCACAGGTACTGACGCGCCGTTATAGTAAGCAAGTCGAGCCAGAAAAAATCCCCGATATCATCGTGATTGATGGGGGTAAGGGCCAGCTTAGCCGTGCTTGGGAGGTGCTCGAGCCGCTGATTGCTGATTGGCCGGTTAACCCGCTCATTTTAGGGGTGGCCAAAGGTACCAGCCGTAAGCCAGGGCTTGAAACATTGATTAAGGTCTCGGGCGAGGAGTTTTCGCTGCCCGCCGACTCACCGGCCTTGCACCTTATCCAACATATTCGAGATGAAAGCCACGATCATGCCATTGCCGGACACCGCGCGGCACGGGGCAAAGCGCGCAAGCAAAGTGTGCTCACCCAAATTGATGGCGTAGGCCCTAAACGTCGCCAGGCCTTGCTGAAATACTTGGGCGGTATTCAAGAGCTGAAAAACGCCAGTGTTGAAGAAATCGCCAAGGTGCCCGGGATCAGCGCCACATTGGCAGAGAAAATTCATTCCTCATTGCAAGGTTAGTGGCAATGGGGCACCATAACCCAGTTAATCCTAAAATAAAAAGCTGAGCATGCGTCTAAATATACCTACCATTTTGACCTTTTTGCGCATTGCGCTTATTCCGGTCTTTGTTGTTGCCTACTATCTACCTTATGCTTGGGCGCCATTTGCGGCAGCATTGATTTTTGTGATTGCTGGCGCCACCGATTGGCTGGATGGCTATTTAGCGCGTCGCTTAAAGCAATCGACCCGTTTTGGTGCCTTTCTCGATCCCGTCGCCGACAAAGTGATGGTGGCGATTGCCATGGTGCTGATTGTTGAGCACTACGCCTCTATTTGGATCACGATTCCGGCGGCAACCATGATTGCGCGTGAGGTGATTATTTCAGCCCTGCGCGAGTGGATGGCAGAAATCGGCAAACGTGCCAGCGTCGCGGTCTCATGGGTGGGGAAATTTAAAACCGGCTCGCAAATGTTTGCATTGACCATGCTGCTTTGGCATGGCGCGCCTTGGATTGAATGGTTAGGTTACATTGCGCTGTACGCCGCGGCAGGTCTGACCTATTGGTCGATGTATCAGTACATGATGGCGGCCAAAGACGACTTGCTCGCCGACCCGGAAGAAGAATAAACCGGGCACTGAGCAAACGCATTCACGCCTGTTACCTACTCATAAAAACGCAGCCACAATTTGGGCTGCGTTTTTTGGTTGCTGCTGGTGGCAGTGCGAAAGCACCGGCTTGTTTGTTGGCGTCGCGCTTAAGCTGACCGTCTGGCTTAGCGCTTAGGAATGGTCAGCACAAAGGCCGCCCCTTGCAGCGGGGAGTCGCTGGCGTGGATGTTGCCATCGTAACTGGCAATGATTTCATCGCACACCGCTAACCCGATGCCAGTGCCAGGGTTGAGCTGATCGGCACGCACCCCACGCTGGAATATGCTTTCCCGATATTGCTCTGGCACCCCGGGGCCATCGTCTTCAATCGCCAATTGCCACACTTCGCCGTGATCGTCGAGCCGGATTTGCACCGTTTCAAGGCAAAAGCGATAGGCGTTTTCCAGCAAGTTACCGAGTAACTCCATCAAATCACTGCGGTGCACCGGTAAAGAGGCACTTTCATCAAACGCTCGCACCACTTTCACGGGTTTATCGCGATAGGCTTTATCTAGCATGCCGGTCAGGCTATCAATCGGTGCGGTCAGTGGGCTATCTTCGCGTTTCAGCCCACATTGCCCCACCAATGCGCGTTTGAGCTGATATTGCACCATGTCATCCATCTGGCTGACCTGCTCCAAAATCCGCTTATTCAGCTGCTCGCGCGACAGATGATTATCATCGAGCAGGGCATTGGTGGCGGATAAACGCGTTTTTAAGCTGTGCGCCAAATCATCCATGGCGTGGCGATAACGGGATTTTTGCTTTTCCCGCTGGGTGATCATCCGGTTAAGCGCTTGGGTGACATCTTGCAGCTCGTCAGGGTAATCGTTATCCAGTGTTTGCTGGCGTGATTCAGTAATCGCGATCAGCTCTCTGGCCAAGCGGCGCAGTGGGGAAAAGCTCCAATGACACGCGGCAACCACGAGTGCCGACGCCGAGACAAACAGCAGACTGATGTAAAACCAGGTCTCTGCCTCTAAATCGGCTAACTGTTGTTTTTGTTTGTCGACGTTGCGCAGCACAAACAGCCGGTTTTCGCTATCACCGGGTTGTTTTTCTGATGAAAGCCGTTGCGCTACCACGTTAAAGCCAGCAATGGAAAGGTACTGCGGCTTTTTCGCTTCGTTAGGAATATGTGTGCAGATATCGTCGATATTAAACGCTTGCACATCGCGTGAGGTCCATAGCGTGTGGTTATCGGGCGTACATAGCACCGACATATAATCGCTGCTGGACGGGTCAAGCGATTGAATCCAAGCCGTCAGCTGGTCAGCGCGGATCAGCCCGTCTTTACTGAGCTGCGCCATCACCATCGGAATTTGTGAGGCCAGATCGCGCGAGTAAGCCGCCATTGAATTTTGCTGATACAGCTTATTAATCAAGGCCGCGAGCGCAATCGAGAAAAGGAGAATAATGCCAATGGAGGTGGCGAGTACGCGGGTGCGCAGTCGGGGGCGACATTGGCAAAGGGTAAGTTGGCCTAGTTTCATGGTTTACTCAGCTTGGATCTCGAACAGGTAGCCTTGGCCACGCACGGTCGAGATGGGGTTGTCGTGTCCGGTTTGGATCAGCTTTTTACGTAGACGACTGATCATCACCTCAATGGTGTTAGGGTCGCCATCTTGGTCATGATACAGCACATCGAGCAAGCGTTGCTTCGAGATCACTTCGCGACTGTGACGAATCAGGTACTCAAATAAATCATACTCAAAGGCGGTGAGCTCTAGCGCTTGCCCGTTGACGGTGACCGATTTCGCCAACAAATCTAACTCGATATCGCCAGCGGTGATAGTGGGCTTCACAAAACCGGCACTGCGACGCACCAAGGCGTTTAGTCGCGCCACCAGTTCCGGCTTTTGAAATGGCTTTACCAGGTAGTCATCGGCACCGGCATCTAAGCCCGTGACTTTATCTTGCCAGTTGGCGCGCGCGGTGAGCACCAAAATCGGCAGGCGCAGCCCTTTGGCGCGAATATCACGAATCAGGCTAATGCCATCTTGATCGGGTAAACCAAGGTCAACAATGGCAATATCATTGGGGTACTGGTCAGCGTAATAAAGCCCTTCGCTGGCGGTGCTGGCACAGCGAACATGGTGGCCGAGTTCACTGAGTTCGGTGTTCAGGTGATGACTTAAAATCGAGTCATCTTCAATAATAAGAACCTGCATAAAAGCCCCTGTAAAACAAAAAAGCGCCCGAGGTGGACGCCTTTATTATAGGTTTAATAAACTGAATTTTGGCTGACTCAGCGACCGTCTACAGCGTGACGTTACACCAAAATAATCATCAAGGTGCCGGCCAAGGTCAAAATAACGTTGGCAATCGCGTAAGTGCCCGCGTAGCCCAAAGCCGGAATAGTACTGCGGGCATGCTCATTGATCATATCCATCGCCGGCGCACAGGTTCTTGCCCCGATGATCGCGCCAAACAAGAGCGCGCGGTTCATCTTCAGCACATACGCGCCAATCAAATAGGCGACAATCACTGGGATAACACTGATCACAATGCTGGCCAGGATCACCGAAAAGCCCATGTCCGCGATGTAATCAAACAGCCGACTACCGGCGCTCAGTCCAATGCCAGCCATAAAGGTCATCAGGCCGAGATCTTTCACCATATTTAGCGCCCCTTGGGGCACATAGCCAAAGGTGGGGTGGTTGGCACGTAAAAAGCCGAGGCTGATCCCCGCCAACAGCAAGCCAGCGGCATTACCCAGGCCAAAGGTCACTTGGCCGAAGGTGAGGGTGATCATCCCTAAGCCCAGCCCCAAAATAAAGAAGCAGCAAAAGGCGAGCAAATCCGACATCTGGCTATGAATCGAAATAAAGCCGATGCGGTCGGCCAAGCCTTTTACGCGGCTTTTCTCACCACTGATTTGTAGCACATCGCCTTTGTTAAGAATAATCCCTTGGTCCATCGGCATCTCAACCTGAGCGCGCACTACTCGGTTTAAAAAGCAGCCGTATTCAGACAGGTTTAAGTCCGACAGCTTTTTCTGCGCCACGCTGTCGTTTTTCACCACGATTTCTTCCTCGACAATGCGCAAGTCGAGCAGATCGCGGTCAAACACTTCTTTACCGTTACGAAAGCTGGGGTCTAGCCGCGCATGGCTGTCGGGATAACCCACTAAAGCAATCTCGTCGCCTTGCTGCAAAATGGCGTCCCCATCGGGGTTGGCAAGAATACCGTTACGGCGAATACGCTCGATATAACAGCCGGTTTGGCGATAAATACCCAGCTCACGCAGATTGCGGCCATCAATCCAATCGATCAACTCAGGGCCGACCCGATAGGCACGAATAATGGGTAAATAGACCTTACGCTGTGATTCACTGCCCAAGCCGCGCTCAATCGCAATCTGTTGGGCGGAGTGCTCAAGGTTATGGCGTTGCAACTTTGGCATCAATTTCGCCAGCACAATCAAACTCACCAAGCCGGTGAGGTAAGCCATGGCATAGCCGACACTGAGGTTATCAATCATCATCCCCAGCTGTTCGCCTTCCGCGCCGGTTAAGCCGGAGTTAAGCGCATCTTTCGCGCCCACCAAAACCGGGGTAGCGGTGAGCGCGCCGGCCATCATGCCGGTGGCAATGCTGATATCCAACCCCAAATAGTTTTGGAAGAACAGGGTTAAGCCAATGGCACTGAGTAACACCGCCAAGGCAAGCAACAGGTATGATTTTCCGTCACGGAAAAAGACGCCAAAAAAGTTAGGCCCCGCCTCAATTCCCACGCAGTAGATAAACAGCATAAAGCCGATGCTGAGGGTTTCGGGCGAGAAGGTGAACCCCGCGTTGCCAAAAATGATCGCGGTGAATAACACGCCGATGGATCCGCCGAGTTGCACACTACCAATTTTGATCTTTCCGACTGCGAGGCCGAGGGCGAGAACCACAAAAAGGAGTAAAATATCGTTTTGGAGCAGGAGGTTATTGACGTCTATATTCACAGCACAAATGTCCGACAGAGCGTGCAGGGGGTTAATGTGGTGAAAATTATACCAACCTTAATCACACTTTGTTGTACAAATTTAGTGAAATAAAGATTAATTTTGCGTAAAAAAACACCAGTTGCACGTTTTTTGGAAGCATCCACAAAAAATGGCAGCCCCGACTGGCTTTTTAGACGCACCAACACGCCCGCAAGATCTCGGCCAAATCCTCGAAGCAATCTCACAGAATTAGCGCTAGCTAACATTTTGGACATTAGGGAATGAAAACGTTATCACGCCTCTGTTAGGCTAATCCTTACTACAAAAAGGGAAATGGCCTATCGGGTGCCCAAAACCGGTGGGCGGTAGCGTGGGGATGGTGTGAATGTGTTACCAGAGTTCGGCGACATGTGCGGTTTCGTAGGAAAGAGGTTGATCTCTACAGAGATAAACATTCCTAATAACAGTAAGTTAAAAGAGAAAAGACGCGTATAACGGTTTGGTGAAGTGAATGTGCGCGCTAATAACGTTACACAATAAGTAATATTCAAATACTTTGATAGTACACGGAAAAAGGATTTGGACACATAGGTTTACCCTCTCCTGTATGTTCAGTTCAAAAAACGAGGGATCTATTACGGAGATATAAAATGTCAAATCCAAGCGCACCTTATTACCACAAATCAAGTAGTGATACTTACCACTGGGAAAAGAGTTGTTCCAAGAATGCCCACCCAGCTACTGGATGGGAAAAAACGAATACCAAGCCTAATAAAGAGCAATGTAACGAATGTAAGGCAAAGTAATCGTATAACAAGCAAAGGCAGCGGGCGGCTACGCCGCTCGCTGCTTTGAGCGTTATGTGCTTTTAGAGGATGAAGGATGATATCTAAAATTGGAATGCAGGAGGTTGCGAGTTACCAAAACCTTGTAACGTTAGAAACAGATAAGAAAGTAAATATTGTTTATGGACTGAATGGTACCGGTAAAAGCACTTTATCAAACTATTTGTATGATCGATCCGGTGCCGGCTATGAAAATTGTACTATTGATATCGGCAGTAATGAAACTGTTCTGGTTTACAATCAGCAATTTATACAAGATCACTTTTTTGAAGCTGACAATCTTAAAGGTATATTTAGTCTCTCTAAAGAAAATAAGGATATAGAAGAAAAAATTAGAATTGCTGAAGCTGAACTCTCAACTCTTGAAGCCTCGGTAGAAGCTGAACAAAGAAATATTGAAGAAGAGCGGCGTAAACTTTCCAGCTTGAAGGAGTCAGCTCATGATAAAATATTTGAAATAAAAAGAAAACATACTGGTGGCGACCGAGTTTTAGAATATTGTCTAGATGGATTGAAAAGAAAAGAACCTCTTTTTAATCACGTTTCAAGTATATCTAAACCTGAAGATAAGCCAGCTAAAGACATACAACAGATTAAAGATGAAGTTGACGCTCTAAACGGTGATACCGCTAAAAAACATGATCCTCTACCTATGTTTTATTTTTCAGAGAACACGATTGAGGATAGTGATCTGTTTCATCAAATTATTGTAGGTAGTACAGATAGCCCTGTTTCATCACTGATTGCTGAGCTTAAGAATTCTGATTGGGTTCGAGATGGGCTTGAATACATTCCAGAAAATATTGACGACGAACCTACAAGTTGTCCTTTTTGCCAAGAGAGGACAATTACTAAACTCCTAGCTAGTCAAATTGAAAATTATTTCGACCAATCATATTACGACTCGGTGAACATGATCTCTAATTTTTTAGAACGATATGTTAATGCGGCTGATGAGTTGCTTCCCTTAGAATCCTATAAAATCGATTCGTTTGTAGATAGGCACCTATCGGAATTGACTGATAAGTATAGAATATTAGAAAAGTCTTTAAGAGACAATGTTGCTGCAATTAGAGAGAAAGATAAAACTCCAAGTATTCATATTTCCTTGGTGAAGACAGCAGACTATATAAAGGAGTTTAATGAGGTTGTTGGTTTAATAAACAATGATATTTCTAACCACAATAATCGGCTAGAGAACATTGATAATGAAATGGCAAGCCTTAAGAACGAATTCTGGGCGTTAATGCGTTGGGAGTATGATCAAACGATTGCGCCTTACTTCGTAAGTGAAGCCTCTTCGAAAAAAGTAATTTATGATGCGTCTGAAAGAAAGCTAAATGCATCGAAAAACGCACAAACAAAGAGAGATGAAATAGCGGATCTTCAAAAATCAACTGTAAGTATAGAGGAAGCAGTTTCAAATATTAATAACGGCTTGATAAATCTAGGTATAACAGACTTTTCGATAGAAAGGTACAGTGATGATCTTTATAGAATAGTTCGCGCTGGTGATTCAGAAGCAATATTCTCCTCATTAAGTGAAGGAGAGAAAATGATTATTAGTTTCCTATATTTTTGCGAACTATGTAGAGGGAAGCGTAGTGCTACAGAAACACCAAAGAAGAAGATTGCCGTTATAGATGACCCTGTCTCCAGCTTGTCGCATATATATGTATACAACGTTGGTCAACTACTAAAAACTGATTTTTTCTCATCTTCTCTTTTTGAGCAAGTGATTGTTCTAACCCATAGCTTATATTTTTTCTATGAGCTCGCAGACTCTAACCACAAACGTAGAAAAGAAAATCAGAAATTATTTCGTCTATCAAAAAATGATGAGGGAACGAATATTAACCCCATGAAATATGAGGAAATTCAAAATGACTATCAATCATATTGGGCTATTGTAAACGATAAGAACCAACCACCGGCTCTCATTGCAAACTGTATGAGAAATATAATTGAGTATTTTTTTAACTTTGTCCAAAAGGCAGATTTAAGCAACGTGGTACAAAAGCCTGAGCTTCAAGACAATAAGTTTCAATCATTTTGCCGCTATATCAATAGAGAGTCTCACTCCCTTGGACAAAATATATTCGATTTCAAAGAATTTAACTACGATGATTTTAGAGAAGGACTTAGGCTTGTATTTGAGGTTACAGGGTATCCAGAACATTATGAAAAAATGACAAAGAGTGTTGCAGCGTGATAGAGGTGCATATAACAAAGCCAGGCAATTGGACAATCAAGTCTGTTTTCTCGTTCCCACGCAGGAGCTTAGGAACGAGTTAAAAAGATGTGTCCGTTAAAGCGGATAAACGTCACCCGTTACACTCGGCGATTTTGATATCGAGTTCGGTGTGCTTTGCTGGTTCAGAGTGGAGAATAGTATTGTAGGCGTTAGCTTTTTGAGAGGGAAGTTTAGTGATAGATGTAGTAACAAGTGTTTCCTTGTGGGAATTGATAAAGCATGCCAAATCATGGGTATCTAACCTCAGGAGAGCGAAAGAATCTCGAAAGAAAGAGTCTATTTTTGCCTTGAGAAAAGTTGTTCTATCCAGTAGAAAGACAGCGGTATATATTCGCAAACTTAACCAAAGTAAAACAAGAAACATTGACGAGGAAGGTGAGATTTCCTTTCTATGGACTGAGCTAGGCTTTGAATTGGAAGACTTAAAACTGAATAAGCTTGCAGAGCGTTGTTATCTAAAAGGTAAGTACTGGGAAGACCCTGATAAAGGGAAAGGTGTCTTATTAGAAAAAGGTGACATATCACTTGAAAAGATCGAAGAGATGGCATCAACCTTAATAAAAGAAGTACAAAGTTAACAAGATAATTGGGGGCCAGCTCTAAACAAAAACCTTTTAGTGGTCGGTTGGTAATGGGAGCAACAAGATGAGCATGACGATTATCGGTGTTGATTTCACCACTCAAGCTATCCAAGTTTGCGTTTATCGCCAAAATAAGGTGCAATCGAATTAAGAAATGACACCTCAGTAGTTTAGTGAGTTCTTAGTTCAGTTGTCCCCGACTCGGTTTGTGTTTGAGTCTTGTAGTGACGCAAATTATTGGGCACAACAGTGCCGAGCACTGGGCCATGAAGCGAAATTGTTGTCAACGCGCTTGGTCATGGCAGTGAGGCAGAACCAAAAAACAGATAAGAATGATACTCTGGCGATTGTTCAAGCAAGATGCTTGATCAAAAGCAAGCGTTAGCCATGGTAAAGGTATCCAGCCCAATAGGCTATGCTATTTCTTCCAAAACTCCTCAAGGCTCTTGATTTCTTTATTGATTCTGACGAATGTTTTTTCATAATCACCATTAAAGAAGAACTCTTTTCCTGTTGTAAGATCTAAGACTGAATACTCGAACTCGTGCCCACCGATCGCTTCTTCAGTCAAGGAGCAAATAATGTTTGCACGTTCTTGAGTCATTTTTTCGGATCCATTGAAGTGAAGCTTGACTAATCTGGGTTTTCCATTTAGTACGACGTGCAACTCTGGATTACAGTTAATACTAGTTTGTGAGTATGTATAGTAATCTCTTGGTGGTGTATATGCGGTTATTCTTTTCCCAGATTGCCAGTCTCTAAAGTTATTAGCTATCAACTCAAAGTTGACTTTTTTTCTTGAGTCTTTTTGTTTGCGACATACTTCGTAAAGATATGAAATATGTCTTTTCTTAGTAAATAAGTGCTTAATGGCTGTGCGAAGTTGTAAATAGTAATCTTTATAATGGGCATACGGCCCACGTTTCGATAGGTTTCTAATTTTTGTTTGTTTTGGCTTTCCAGACGCTACTACAATCGTTGAAAATTCAGACACACCTAGTTCCGGCATACCTTTCCCTCATTTCTTAGAGTAAAATCACGTTAATATATTAATGCAATCAAATGCAATGTGTCACGAGTCAAGTTTTTTGTTTCATTGCTTTCATTTAAATACTTGAACTTTATCGGTAGTGTGTTGGTTATCTTCAACACAGTGATTTTTGATAAGATAATTCGGCTCCCGCTAGAACTGACCGAATTTACCAGTCAGTCATCGACCATCTCATGAGATCAGTAGACCAGCTGTCCAAAACGAGCTAAAAGGCAGCGTAGCATTCACCAAATCTAACACTGGACTTGCTCCGAGTGAACAAACAAGAATATAAACTCTTTACCTTCTCGATTTAATAAAAAGTCACTTAGCTCACACAAAACAAGGAAGCGTTTTGATCACCATTGGAAAAGCCAACTCAAACGACGCACAAGCTATTTTTGATTTAAGAAACCGAGCTATTTTAGCGAAGTGTTCGGCACACTATACGGAAGAGCAGCTTTCACTTTGGACGCAGGGTAGCGTATCTGAGCGTTTTATTGCCGACGTGCTCGATACGTTTTACGTTTCTGAAATAGACGGGCAGGTTATCGGTAGCGGAAAGCTCAACACACAAACTGGTGTAGTCGATGCCATCTTCGTAGAGCCAGATTACAGTGGCAGGGGCGCGGCGAAAAAGATGCTCCAGTTTTTAGAGCACCTAGCGAAAGAGCAGAGCTTGCGATTACTAACGCTCGAATCCACGCTCAATGCAGCGCCTTTTTATCGCGCATGCGGCTTTGTGGGCGATGAGGTATCAACGTATCACTCCCCAAAAGGGATCCGTTTAGATTGCGTGCCGATGGAAAAACCACTCTAAACACAACATCGATAACAAGGAGCAAGGATGACTGACGTTTTATCACTGGTTTCAATCGGGTTCGCATTTTTTGTTGTTGCGGTCTCTCCGGGGCCGGCGAATATCTCCAATGCAACTATCGCCATGAGTAAGGGCCGAAAAGTTAGCCTTGTTTACGGCGCAGGGTTATCCATTGGGCTGCTGTTTTGGGGCATTGTTGCCGCCAGTGGCTTGGGGGTGGTGCTGCAAGGGTCGGTATATTTACTCATGCTGCTAAAAATCGTGGGTGGCGTTTATCTTCTATGGCTGGCTTACCTTTCTTTTAAATCATCCTTTAACGCCTCCGCGACGGTCTCCACAAACGATAACCAAGAAGTGGGATACCGAAAATGGTTTGTTCGTGGCGTGGTTTTAAATTCCTCTAATCCTAAAACCGTGGTGGCTTGGATGGCGGCTTTGTCGGTTGGGATGGGTTCAAGCAGTGATGGGCTATTTCTTGTCGCGGCGGTGCTGACTTGTATGCTGGTCGGCTTTTTGGTGAATGGGATGTACTCCCTGTTGTTTTCAATCAACGGCGTGATGAACGTCTACCAAAAAGTGGCGCATTGGGTTGAGCGAGTAGTGTCTGGGATCTTTGCACTGGCAGGTTTAGGGTTGCTGCGCTCTGCTTTTAGCCGCAATCCTGCGTGAGTCTTTACCTCAACCCTACTTGAGGGGTTAATCTGGTGCCATTCACATAAGGAGTCGACGATGACATCAGCCCCCATGATTGAAGAGTATTTACATCGCCTCGCGTTGAGTGAGGCGAAGGGCGTGGCACTGGTCACTGAGCTTATTGAAAAGCACTTGGCGCGGTATGCGTTTTCTAGCCTTAATGCCTTGGCGGGGCAGCCGCTTTCTTTGCAGACGGATGCTTTGTTTGAGCGATTGGTGGTGAACCAACAAGGCGGCTATTGCTTTGAGCACAATAAAATTGCCTACCTTGCCCTGAAACATTTGGGGTTTGAGGTGCGCAGTGTGCTGGCGCGGGTGATGCTCAATGGTAAACCTACCAACCCACGCACTCACCGTATGAATGTGCTTGAGCTCGATGGCGAGACCTATCTGGTAGACCTTGGTTTTGGCAATAAAACCCCGCGCGGGTTACTCAATATCAACCAGCGCACCTGCACCATCGGGCACGATACCTATCAAATCACGCGCAATGGCGATGTGGTGACCGTGGTATTACACGAGCCCGAGCAACCGCCATTAACGCTGTACGAGGTTGAGCTTTATGACGTAGTAGAAGCCGACTTTGAAGTGGCGCATTTCTATTCTCATCAACACCCCGAAGCCATTTTCGTCAATAACCTCGTGGTGTCGTTGATCACCGCTTCACACCGCTATTTGATTCGTAATCAGCAGTTTTTGGTGTGGAATGCGGCAGGGGAAATTGTCACCGATAAAAGCATCGATAGCATAGAGGCATTAACTCAGTTGGTTCACGAGGTGTTTTTATTGCAACCGCCGAAAGCGGTGTTGGAAACCGCATTTGCACAGGTAGCGGCCAACGCGGCGGCTTGAGTGAGCGGATATTAACGAATACGTTCGTCTTGACGTACGTACTCGATGTCGTACAATTGTTTAAAAAATAATCACCGGAGAGGCGCTATGACGGGGATCACTGCCACTGAAGCGCGTAGCAAATTGTATCGGCTCATTGATGAAACCGCCGAATCGCATCAGCCCATTGTTATTGCGGGGAAGCGTAACAAAGCAGTGCTGATTTCTGAAGAAGATTGGTCAGCCATTCAGGAAACACTTTATTTGCTTTCTGTACCAGGGATGCGTGAGTCAATTCGCGAAGGCATCGCCACGCCGACGGATGAATGCGATGAGGAATTGGACTGGTGACATGGAAGTTGGTTTACACCAAACAAGCCCAGAAAGACGCAAAAAAGCTGGCCGCCAGTGGCCTCAAACCAAAAGCGCAAGAACTGTTAGCACTGATTGAAGATGACCCCTACCGTAAACCTCCTCCGTTTGAAAAGCTTGTCGGTGATCTCACTGGTGCCTATTCACGCCGTATTAATATTCAACATCGCTTGGTCTATCAAGTCCTCGAGGATGAACAAGTGGTGAAAGTGCTCAGGCTCTGGAGCCATTATGAATAGGGGCACTGTCTGCGATTGCTAATGCCTTGCTCCCGAGGCTAGAAGAATAAAGCCAGCACACAGCTGGCTTTTTTGTTGGGTTAGCTATTCGCACATCCAAGTCGATAAGGTAACAATATAGCTACTAGCTAACTTTCTGTGTATGGTTTTGTGTACATTCATCCTCGTGATGCGTACTATTCTAAGCTTTCGCTTTTTAGTCAAAAATCTTGTTGGAATTTTTAAATGGATAGCAGAAGTGAGTTTTATCTTTCGTGCGCGAGTTGTGGTGATGCCATCCACTTGACTCATGACCACTTATCGACATTGAAAAATGGTAGTGCTATTGCGTGTGAGTGCGGGGTGCTTTTACATGCTGATGATGAAAAATTTGATCAAGCAAAAGCAGTCATAAACGAGCGACAAAAAGCCAAATACCTCATTTTGTCTGGGGCAGCTATGGCGGCGTTATTAGCATTTGTATATCGAGCACCTGCGCTGTGGATATTGATAACATTGGGAGCAGGGTTTTTAGTTCGAAATCTGGGGCATGGTGAGGTCTTTGAAATAAAAACTCAGCTCGCGCCACTGAATGCGGCACCTAGTGTAACGTTTTCGACCTTTGAGGAATTTAAAGCAAGTCACCCAAAACTAAAATATGGCTTTAATAAAGCGTTTAATAAATGTTGTATTTGTGAAAGCTTTACCAAGCAAACAATCAACGAGCTTCCTGTTTGTGGCGTTTGTAGTAGTACCGTCCACGCTCGCTCGTAGCGATTAAAAGTATTCGTTTTTCAAAACACCTCCGGCATCTCTCCAGAGGTGTGATACTAATAACTAAAGTTTGTTGGATAGTCGCTATTGGGGTTACACCTCTGCCAGTAGTCCTGTTGGTGAGGTTGTCTATACCTTAAACTAGCCGCCCTGCAAAACATGCATGAGCATTTTGATGCTGAGCAAGAGGGATAGCACGCCCAGTGTCTTTTTCAGTTTGTCGGCGGGCAAACGTGCGGCACAGGCCACACCCAGTGGTGCTGAGAAGTAACTGGCGAGCGAGAACAGCACCACCGCGGGCAGATAGATATAGCCAAATGTGAGTTGCTCCGGTGTGGTGTTTTCCCAGCCGTTGAGCAAATACCCCAAGGTGCCTGTGATGGCGAGTGGAAACCCAATCGCTGCCGAGGTGCCAACTGCGTTTTTTACTGCTAAGTTTTGGCCGATTAAATAGGGAACAATCATGCCGGCGCCGCTGACTGAGACGAGGGCAGAAATGGTGCCAATCAGTGTGCCAACCGCGACATTGCCTGCCGGTTTGTGTGGCGTTAAGTTGGCTTGTGGGCGTTTGGGTTGGAACATTTTGTAAGCCACATAAAGCATAAACAGACTAAAAAAGAGAGCGAGCGCCACACCATTGACGGCCGCGGCTAGGGTGGTGGCGATAAAGGTGCCGGCCATTACACCGAGTGCCATGTTAAAGGCAAGCGATGTATTGACGTGGCCTTTGGTATAGTGGGCACGCATACTACTGAAGGTGGTGAACACCATCGCGGCCATTGAGCTCCCGAGCGCCATATGGACGACATGTTGGTCGCCAATTCCTTGCGCGGCAAACAACAAGGTAAAGGCTGGCACCGTTAGTCCACCTCCTCCCACTCCCACTAAACCGGCAATAAAGCCGACCCCTATTCCTAATAACGCGTAATAAATGGCGAATGTTACGTCGATCATCGACAGTTCCTTTCTTTTGCTAACCACCAGGCTTCACTGTAGGGTGTTATTGTATTGGCATGTTAATGCGCCATGGCCTAATAATAATGAAATCTGGCCAAGTGGGGAGGGCAGCATGGGCGTTTGGGAGACAAGTGAAAGAGCGTCAGGCGCGGCGCTGATCACCTGTTCGTGGTCACGTGAGGCTGATAATGGTAAAAGAGACACAAAGCGGTATCACTGGCACACGCACCATAGAGGGCAGCTTTTATGTGTGCAATCGGGACTGGTGCAGATAAAAACGGCCGAGGGCACATGGGTGTTGCCGCCGTCACGCGCTGGCTGGATCCCACCCAACGCGAAACACAGCGTGCTTTTTTGTAATGCGGTGAGCGGCTATTCGGTGTTACTTTTACCTGCCTTATGTCAGTCGTTGCCGAATCGACCCCAAGTGGTCGGGTTGAATCAAATGCTGGAGTCGATGGTGGCGCGAAGTGCTGGATGGGATCAAACGCAGCTCACTGCGGAGAATCGACGCATTGCCGATGTGATAATCGATGAAATCCGCACCGCAGAGGCTGAAGCGCTTTATTTGCCGATGCCAACTGATCCGCGATTAGTGCGTGTTGCCGAGGCGATTTTACGTCAGCCCGATAGCAAAAATACCGCGGAGCAGTGGGCCAAAGTGGGAGCATTATCAGCCCGAACACTGCGGCGTTTAATGCCGGCCGAAACGGGCCTGACTTTTGTGCAATGGCGAAACCAAGCGCAGTTGAATCACGCATTAGCACTATTGGCGCAAGGTGAACGGGTAGGCGATGTGGCCTTTGCGTTAGGCTACGCAACCCCAAGTAATTTTATCGCCATGTTTAAAAAGGCAATGGGACATCCCCCTGCCTATTATTTTTCTGGCTCACAGCGTAAGGACGTGCGATGAACATAAAACGATGGTTGACGGTAATGGTTTGGCTGGCATTGTCCTTCACTGTGAGTGCCAAGGAATTTGCAGCCAGTGGTTTGGCTTCACAGACGGTGTTTAACCCCGAGCGTGAATCGACGATCGAGGTCGATGTTTGGTATCCCACCACATTGGATTCAAGCCATTTTGAGTTTGGCAAAAACAAAGTATTTGTAGGGACGAAAACCAACCTAAATGCGCCAGTTGCGTCGGGCAAACACCCTGTTGTGCTGTTGGCACATGGGGGCATGCGTGCATCGCCTGTCCACGCGGGGTGGGTGGCGTCTGGTTTGGCCAAAGCAGGATTTATCGTGGTGGTGCCACAGCAAGTTGGGTTTTCTGCCGCGAATGTTACGTCGGCACCAAGCGAGTTGTGGTTACGGCCGAGCGATCTA
Source organism: Salinivibrio sp. ML198 (assembly GCF_001996015.1). NCBI lineage: Bacteria > Pseudomonadati > Pseudomonadota > Gammaproteobacteria > Vibrionales > Vibrionaceae > Salinivibrio > Salinivibrio sp. ML198. The sequence continues at coordinate 81,157 of NZ_MUEZ01000014.1, read as the reverse complement.
TCAATCAGTTTGACGCATCTCATAGATACCGCGCCGTTTAAGCAGGCTATCGATATTGACCATGTGTATGGGGTTGGGTTTTTCTTGGGCGGCACGTCCATGTTGTCACTGGCGGGGGCGAGGTTTGATCCGGCGCTTTACAAGCAATCTTGCGTACAGGAAGGGGTGAATGTTGATTGCCAATGGCTACAGAAAAACAAGGTGGATTTGAGCAAGGTGTCTGAGCCAATGCTTAGCCGCACCAACCAAGATGATCGTGTCAAAGCCATTGTGGCGATTAATCCTGAATTAACCAAAACATTGGATGCACAGAGCCTTGATGACATCAAGGTGCCTGTGAAGGTGATGGATATTCGCGGCCGCCAGGCTACGCTGCCGGAATTGGGGGTGGCTGAGTCTCTTGCCGCGATTCCAAATATGACGCTAATGAAAACGCCTCATACCACTATTTTTAGTGCGTTTAGTCGGTGTACGGCAAAAGGAGCGCAGATATTAGCATTGGAAGGCGAAGGGCATCTTTGCCAAACCTCAGGGCAGCAATCCCGAGAAGAGGCGCATAGATTGATTATTGAGGCGGTCACCCAGTTTATTGGTAAGCATTAAAGCCCCTTGCTTCTGTGCGAGTGGTTACAATGCGCTTAAATTAAAAAAGCCAGCGTGAGGCTGGCTTTTTAGCAAGATTATCGTCGCCTTATTCTTGATACAGGCCGAGGTTTTCTTTGGCGTAGGCTTCAAATTCGGTAAAGCCGCCAACGTGCGCTTGATCAACAAAGATTTGTGGCACGGTTTCAACTGGCTTACCGACGGTTTTTTCTAGGTCGGCTTTGCTAATACCTTCTGCGTGGATATCCACATAGCGGTAGTTGAAATCTTCACGGCTTGTTTTCAATTCTTCAGCCAAATCTTTTGCGCGAACACAGAATGGGCAGCCAGGGCGGCCAAAAATTACGACGAACATAGTCATCTCCTTTAGCGTTAATGGCATTACTATGCCTGATAGGCGGACGTTAGAAAAGATGAATTTCCCTTTCGCACCAATAGGAAAAACCGATGATAAGCGTCTAGACGCGGCTACGCGTGCGATCACGTGCCTGTGAGTTTGGCGGGGAATCAAGCGTCAGAGCAGGGTGATTGCTTCCATGTGTATAAAGGTGTAAAACCATCAAGTCCCGCTTTTACGGCTCAACGTCAAATAAGGAAGCACAATGAATCCAACGATTGAGACACTTCTTTCTCACCGCTCTATTCGTAAATTTACTCAAGACGCGATTTCTTCCGAGCAATTAACCCAGATTATCGATGCGGCGCGCGCGGTATCCAGCTCAAGTTTCTTGCAGTGCACCAGCATTATCCGTGTCACGGACAAAGAAAAACGACGCTTGCTGGCGGAATACGCGGGCAACCAAGCGTATGTAGCCGACTGTGCCGAGTTTTTAGTGTGGTGTGCGGACTTTCATCGCCATGAGCAAATTAACCCTAACGCCAAGTTAGGCTTTACCGAACAGACGCTTATCGGTGCGATTGATGGTGCCATTATGGCGCAAAATGCCATGGTCGCTGCTGAATCCATGGGCCTAGGCGGCGTGTATATTGGCGGCTTACGCAATCAGCCGGAAAAGGTGGCTGAACTACTCGCGATGCCCAATCATGTGATGCCTTTGTTTGGTATGTGCTTGGGTGTACCGGCGCAAGACCCAGAAACCAAGCCTAAGTTGCCTGCACAGCTATTGGTCCACGAAAACAGCTATCAAGCCATTGATGAAGCGGCGCTAAGCGACTATGACAACCAAGTGCGCGAGTATTATCAAACCCGCACGGGGGGCAATAAAGACATGAGCTGGAGCGAACAGATCTCCGCCACGCTAGAAAAAGAAGCGCGTCCGTTTATGAAAGACTTTCTGCACAGCAAAGGGTTTAGCACCCGTTAGAGAGTATCTAAATGCGATGGATAAAAAAGCAGCGTTTTGCTGCTTTTTTACTATTTATCGCCTCAGTTTGTCCAGTTTGCTATCTGATTTGAATGATTTATTGTCTTATCCTGCCGCTAAGCGCTAAAACCTATTTACATCTGTCCTGTAAACCGTAATATTGCCGCGTTTTTGCGCGTGATAATCACTTTTATCTGACACTATCCGCGCTCATTTTCAACATTAAATTGTTTTTATACGAAGTAGGGCTCTAATGGAAAACAAACTGGCTAATCCTGCCCCTTTGGGGTTGATGGGTTTCGGCATGACCACGGTATTATTGAACATTCACAATGCGGGCTTTTTCCCCATTGATAGTATGATTTTGGCGATGGGTATTTTTTATGGTGGCTTGGCGCAAGTGATTGTCGGCATCATGGAATTCAAAAAGGGCAATACCTTTGGTACCACGGCATTCACTTCTTATGGCCTGTTCTGGCTGACCTTGGTAGGGCTAATCGTCATGCCAGAAATGGGGATTGCTCAACCGAGCCCAGCCGGCTTTATGGGTTGGTACTTGGTGATGTGGGGCGTATTTACCGGCTTTATGTACATCGGTTCACGCCGTTACTGCCTGGCGAAGCAGTTTGTCTTTGCTAGCTTGACCGTACTATTTTTCTTGCTGGCGGCACGCGATTTTACCGGCAGTGCACTGATTGGCACCATTGCAGGCTTTGAGGGCATTGTGTGCGGCTTGAGTGCGATTTATTTCGCGATGGCGCAGGTGCTTAACGAAGAATACGGCCGTACTGTGTTGCCTGTTGGCGAGCAAAAAGCAACGCTAGCGCCACAAACCGCGTAAACGCCTGATAGATTAGATTGTTCAGATCTAAAAAAGCTCGGCCATGTGAGTGGCCGAGCTTTTTTTATGCGCGATTAAGCCTGACAGTAAAGGATTAACACATCACTTTAACGGCCAATCCACCTTGTGAGGTTTCGCGGTATTTGGCGTTCATGTCTTTACCGGTTTCCATCATGGTTTCAATCACTTTATCCAGTGATACACGCGGCTCTGACGAACGCTGAAGAGCCATGCGTGAGGCATTAATGGATTTCACCGCGGCAATGCCGTTGCGCTCAATGCAAGGCACTTGTACTTGCCCGGCAACCGGGTCACAAGTGAGGCCTAAGTTGTGTTCCATGGCGATTTCGGCTGCCATACAAACTTGGTGTGGGCTACCACCCATCAGCTCAGCCAGGCCAGCGGCGGCCATGGAGCAGGCAACGCCGACTTCACCTTGGCAACCCACCTCTGCCCCAGAGATGGAGGCGTTTTGCTTGTACAAACCACCAATCGCGCCGGAGGCGGCAAAAAACCGGGTGTAGATTGACTTATCAACCGGCTCGATAAATTTGTCGTAGTAGGCCAGCACCGCAGGAATAATGCCACATGCGCCATTGGTGGGCGCGGTCACCACGCGGCCACCGGCAGCGTTTTCTTCGTTAACGGCAAAGGCAAACATGTTCACCCAATCGACCACGGCCATGGGATCAATGTTATATTTTTCGCTGGTTTTTAGTTGATGACGTAAGGCGGCAGCACGGCGCGGCACACGCAGCGGGCCAGGTAACACGCCTTCGTTTTCCATCCCGCGCGCCATACACGCCTGCATGGTTTTCCAAATGTCAGCGAAGTAGGTATCAATCTCGTCCTGGCTGTGCATGCTGCGCATGTTGGCCATCACCAAGCCGCTGATCGAAAAACCGGTTTCTTGGGTGAGTGCCAGTAGGCCGTCAGCGCTATTGAAGTCGTAAGGGACTTGCACCGCTTGCATGGCAGGCTGACCAAATTCGGCTTCTTCAACAATAAAGCCACCGCCAATCGAGTAATAGGTTTTACTCAGTACACACTCATCGCCTTGCCAGGCATGGATTTGCATGCCGTTCTCGTGCAGTGAGAGGTTAGAGGTATGAAAGTTCATCCCTCCATCACGCGGGAAGGCGACGGCGTGTTGTTGCTCACCCAGTGGCAATTGCTCTGTCTCTTCTACCCGCTTAATAAAGCTGGGAATCGAATCGATATCAACGGTTTCAGGGCTGTTGCCTGCTAAGCCCATAATCGTGGCGATGTCGGTGTGATGGCCTTTACCGGTGAGTGACAATGAGCCGTATACGTCAACCGTGACGCGATCGACGTCGGTTAAACGCTGACTGGCGGTGAGCTCATCAACAAAGCACTTGCCCGCTTTCATTGGGCCAACCGTATGAGAACTGGATGGGCCAACGCCAATCTTAAAAATGTCAAAAACACTGATCATGTGTCTACCTCAGTCAATGCCCTAAGGGCAATGGATTTAGTGTTTACGCCATCCGTCCATGGTATTGACTGTGATGGCAAGCGCACGCTCGCCATAATGAAAAGGAGCAGCCTTCACTGCTCCTTGTTATCCGCAAACATCGATGGATGCGGCTGGGCATAGAGCCCAACGCAGCAGTCCTATAGCGCCTGCTGCGCGCGCTGTGTTCGATTAAGCAAAACGGCTGATTCAGAATCGTTAGTGATTAAGAGATCATGCTGTACGTAATCGCGGAAATTGCCACCAGCCCCATAATCAGAACAAAGGCGTTGCTGATTGTACCTGAATATTTCTGCATTGCTGGCACGTTTTTCACGGCATACATTGGCATAATAAACAGGATGGTGGCAATGATTGGGCCGCCAAGTGATTCAATCATCCCCAAAATGCTTGGATTTAGGGTGGCGACTAACCAAATGGTCAGGATCATGAATACCACCGTGAACACGTCGATTTTTTTGCGATCAACGGGTTTCCCCATGCTGCGCAGCGCTTTGGTGGCAATTCCGTTCAGGCCTTCACGTGCGCCTAGGTAGTGACCAAAGAACGAGGACACAATCGCGACAAAGGCCACCAATGGACCCAAGAAGGAAATGAACGGGCTTTCATGCTTGTTGGCCAAATAAGAAAGGATTGCGATGTTTTCCGCTTTTGCCGCTGCCAGATCTGCTGGCGTGAGGGACAGCACGCAAGAGAAGACAAACAGCATCACGAAACCGACCAACATGGCGGCCGAGCGCATCAAGATTTGACCAGACTTGTATTCCGCTTCGTCGCCATGGTCACGACGCTGTGCCAATGAGAAAGACGAAATGGCCGGGCTGTGGTTAAACGCAAAAACCAGTACCGGGATCGAAATCCAAAGGGTAATGGCAAAGTCACCGGCAGATGGCACTTGCGATAGCGCCGCGGTGTTCCACTCTGGGATCAGGTAGATGGACATAAAGACCAAAATACCAACCAGCGGATAGACCAAAAACTGAGTGACACGCAGCATCATTTTTTCGCCCAGTAGCATCACCGACATCATGCCGAGAATAAGCGCTAGCGAGAGGATCGCACGTGGTGGCGACGCCATGCCAAGCTGGTTGACCAAGAAGGAGTCGACGGTGTTGGTGATCCCGACGCCGTAGATCAACACAATCGGATAGATTGCAAAGAAGTACAGCAAGGTGATCAGTTTGCCCGCGCCAACACCAAAGTGCTCTTCAACCACTTCGGTAATGTCGCTGCCTGCATTTTTAGAAGATAAAACAAAACGAGAGAGGCCGCGGTGGGCAAAGAAGGTCATTGGGCCAACAAGCAAGGTCATGACCACGAGAGGCCAAAAGCCGCTCATGCCTGCGTTGATCGGAAGGAAAAGAATACCCGCGCCAACCGCGGTGCCAAAAAGGGAAAGCGCCCAGGTTGTATCTTGTTTGGTCCAGCGCGGGCGCGACGTTGCACTGGTACCAGTCGTCGAGGTTGTTTGCATAACAATACTACTCACATTGTAGGGAACAGGAATCAGGGAAGGCGAATTCTGGCGATTTCCACAGAGAAAACCAAGAGCTAGATCGCTATATGAAAAGCAGTGCTCAGACTATTGCACCAAAATGTGATGACTATCAATAACGGAGAGCGGATTGCGCTTCTATATAGGCATGAATGTATAGATATTTGTTGGGTAAATATGCATCAAAGTGCGTCTAAATCCCTATTGACTACATGGTTATGAGTGGGTTGATGGGTGGTTACCCGAGGGTGAAAACAATGTTAGCTGGCTGATTAATGCGCGAAGTAATTGCGCAGTGGCACCCCAAACCAGTCGGTCTTGGTGATAAAACGCACACACAGGGTGCCACTGGCCATACAGTAGGAAAGACTGTTCGCGAATATGCCCGGGACGGCAAAGGGTATCTAACGGTACTTCAAAGCAGGCAGCGACTTCATTGTCATCAAGATAAGGTTGGTAATCCGGTGCTACCCACGCGAGGACGGGATGAATGTAGTAGCCGGTGACGGTGGGAAGCGGGCACAGGTGGCCAATAATCGCGTCAGGGGCAACGCGAATCCCGGTTTCTTCCCACATTTCCCGCGTGGCGGTGTCGGTATTATCTTTATCGGATGGCTCTCGCTTGCCGCCAGGGAAACTGACTTGGCCAGGATGATGTTTTAGGTGACTCGCGCGCTGGGTTAGCACCAGTTGAATCCCGTTTTCGCGTGGCACTAAGCCAATCAATACCGCGGCAGGTTGAAAATCGGCGCCTCCCAATATCCTGGGTGAGAGGCGAACGCGGTTTAAAATGCGACTGTCGTGGCGCGCCAGCGGGGTTAACGAAAAAGCCCGGGTGACATCCGCGGGCGATAAGGGGTGGCCTGGCGCGTCACAGATGGGTTGAGGATGAGTCGAGGACGCAGACCAAGAGGCGGCTTTCGCGCGTAACGTACAGCGGATAGGCGTGAAATAAGCATGCTCTTCGGCGATTAGCGTCATCGTGACTCCGTTAAATCAGTTATAGGGGCAGCCAAGCTGTCATCGTCTGCCAGCACGGGGAGAATGTGGCTGACTTTGTCGAGCGTCTCTTGGTACTCGGCATCTGCCTTGCTATCAGCAACCAAGCCACCGCCGGCCCACACGTGCAGTTGATCTTGATGACCGACCAAGGTGCGAATGGTAATACTTGAATCCATGCGACCACAGCGGCTGAGGTAGGCAAAACTGCCGCAATAAATATGGCGACGGTGTGGCTCAAGTTCTTCAATAATTTCCATTGCGCGTACTTTGGGTGCCCCGGTAATCGAGCCACCGGGAAACGCCGCGCGAAGCAGATCGAGGCCAGTTTTTTCTTCGGGGAGCCTACCTGTGACCGTACTCACCATATGGTGCACGGCAGGAAAACTCTCTATATCAAAGAGTTTAGGCACAGAAACCGAACCTGGCGAGGCAACTCGGCCAATATCGTTCCTGAGCAAATCGACAATCATCAAGTTTTCAGCACGATCTTTTTCCGCCGATTTCAGTGCCTGAGCGCTGTCTGCATCTTGTTGCGGATCGGTATAGCGAGGGCGCGTGCCCTTGATAGGTTTGGTTTCAATCTGTTGGTTGTGTAGCGAGAGAAAGCGCTCGGGCGAGACCGATAAGATGGCGCTGTCTGCCAAGCGGATAAAGCCAGAGAAGGGGGCACCATTGCGGGTGGCCAGTTTACGATAGGCGTGCCATTCATCCCCTTGATAGTGGGCGGAAAAGCGTTGAGCTAAGTTGATTTGGTAGCAATCACCGGCATGTAAATAGGCTTGCACTTGGGCAAATTTTTGCTGGTATTGCGCCTCGGTCATGTTCGCGCGCCAGCGTTCGGTGAGTGCAAACGATGGACGGGACGGTGCAGCTTGATGAGTGAGCCATTGCCAGCGCTGATCGCTGTCAGGGGCAATCACCACCGCTTGATGCTGGTGATGATCAATCACCACTGCCCAGTCGTAGAGGCCAACCGCCATGTCAGGGACATTGAGCTCGTCTTTAGCCCGCGTGGGTAGGGTTTCAACACAGCGCCCTAAGTCATAACCAAAATATCCAAGGGCACCGCCGGCAAACGGCCAGGGGGCGATTTCAGAAACCGCCGGTAACAGCTGTGCTTGTAATTGTGCGACCCAGTGAAAGGGATCGTGATCGTCAGTGGTGGTGTGCCCATCGGGATAACGCGTGGTCACTTGGTTGTGGCGCGCGGTCACCGTGGCGATGGGATCGGCGACCAGGATATCGAAGCGACTATCCGGATGCGTCCGTGTGGCCGAGTGGAGCAACATCGCCCAGGGCTGATGAGCTATCTTATCAAACAGGGTCAACGCAAGATCCGGGGCGTAGTCGATTGGCGTGGTAGTGAGCTTCATGGCGTTTTGTGGTTGCATTCTTCTTTTTGTGATCACGGTTAAGACGCCGTGTGGCGCGCAGATAGCGCTAAGCGTATCATAGCTAGGCCTTTTCCGGCACGAGCAACAATAAAAGACGAGGCGAGGTTGCTGTCAACCATCGACTTCTCTCATCACAGAGCAGTAAAACTGCCTAGCCAAACGATAATAACGAGGGGAAGGCCTCCCCAACACTGGATACCCGCTTTGGGTCCTGCAAATGACACCAGAGGCAATGATGACCACTATTAAACAGCAAGACGTGATCGAAAGTGTTGCAGATGCCCTGCAATATATCTCTTACTACCACCCTCTTGATTTTGTTCAAGCCCTTGAAAAAGCCTACAACAAGGAGCAAAGCCAAGCGGCGAAAGATGCCATCGCACAGATTTTGATTAACTCGCGAATGTCGGCCGAGGGCAAGCGCCCGATTTGCCAAGACACGGGTATTGTCACCTGTTTTGTCAAAGTAGGGATGGCCGTGCAGTGGGACCGCCACGATATGACGGTGCAGCAAATGGTGGATGAAGGGGTGCGACGTGCGTACACCAATCCTGACAACCCGTTGCGTGCCTCTGTGGTGGCTGATCCGGCAGGTAAACGCCAAAACACCCGTGATAACAGCCCTGCGGTGGTGCACATTGACATGGTGCCAGGCGACACCGTGGATATTCAAATCGCCGCGAAGGGCGGAGGCTCTGAAAACAAAACCAAAATGGTGATGCTCAACCCATCGGATGATGTTGCCGAGTGGGTAGAAAAAACGTTGCCTGCAATGGGCGCGGGTTGGTGTCCACCGGGCATGCTGGGTATCGGCATTGGCGGCACGGCAGAAAAAGCCGCGGTGTTAGCCAAAGAGTCACTGATGGAGCACATTGACATTCAAGCGCTTATCGAACGTGGTCCAAGCAATGCCGATGAAGCGCTGCGCCTCGATATTTTCAATCGTGTGAACAAGCTGGGCATCGGAGCCCAAGGGCTGGGCGGTTTAACCACGGTGGTGGATGTAAAAGTGAAAACGGCTCCGACCCATGCGGCGTCTAAACCTGTGTGCTTAATCCCGAACTGTGCTGCCACACGTCATGTTCACTTTACACTTGATGGTACCGGGCCTGCCGAGTTGGCACCACCAAAATTGGAAGAGTGGCCGCAAGTCACTTGGGAAGTCGGCGAGAATGTACGTCGTGTCAACCTGGATACGGTCACCAAAGAAGACGTGCAAAGCTGGCAAACCGGTGAAACCGTGCTTTTATCAGGCAAGATTCTGACTGGACGCGACGCCGCACACAAACGCTTGCAAGAAATGCTGCGCAATGGCGAAGGCCTTCCCGAAGGCGTCGACTTTAACGGTCGCTTTATCTATTACGTGGGTCCTGTTGATGCGGTAGGCGATGAAGTGGTTGGCCCTGCAGGCCCTACCACGTCGACCCGTATGGATAAGTTTACCGATATGATGCTCGCCGAAACCGGCTTGATGGGCATGATTGGTAAAGCCGAGCGTGGCCCGGCGGCGGTCGAGTCAATCAAAAACCACAAAGCCGTGTACTTGATGGCGGTTGGCGGCGCGGCCTATTTGGTTTCAAAAGCGATTAAGCACGCACGTGTGGTGGCGTTTGAAGATTTGGGGATGGAAGCCATCTACGAATTTGATGTCGAAGACATGCCGGTCACGGTGGCCGTCGACGCGCAAGGACAAAATGCGCATCAGATTGGCCCAGACACCTGGAAGGTGAAGATAGCCGAAATGGATGACTAATCCGTTAATGGTGCCTGTTTGGCTTAACGCCTGCTTGCGTTAACAAGAAGGCGTTGAGTCGGGCAGCGTATAAGTGGATAGAAACCATAAAAAAATGCGCCAAATTGGCGCATTTTTTGTTTAACGATGTTGCCCGTTTGGGCATCACTGCGTGGGCTAGGCCACTTCCTCTTCTGCAAGGTCGAACGAGGCAGCAATCAGGTTACGCGTGTACTCGTTTTGTGGGTGATGGAAGATTTCCTCTGGGGTACCGGCTTCCATGACTTTCCCTTTTTGCATCACCATCACGCGATCGGATAGGGCACGAACCACACTCAAATCGTGGCTGATAAACAGATAACCGATGTTATGGCGTTTTTGGATATCTTTCAGCAAGTCGATGACCGTCAGCTGCACGGAGCGGTCCAGTGCCGAAGTTGGCTCATCCAGCAAGATAAACGCAGGGTTCAAAATCAACGCACGTGCTATCGCGATACGCTGACGCTGACCGCCGGAGAACTCGTGCGGATAACGGTTGATCGCTGAGGTATCTAGACGTACCTCATACAGTGCATCTTTCACCCGCTCGAGACGTTCTTTTTTGCTCAACTCGGGGAAATGCGTGCGCAAGCCTTCGGCAACAATTTCACCGACTGTCATGCGTGGCGACAAAGAGCCAAATGGGTCTTGGAACACCATCTGCATATCGCGGCAAAGCGCTTTGTTCTCGCTGTTTTTGATCCCGTGAATATCTTGGCCTTTAAAGCAAACGCGACCTTCAGCGACGGGTAACAGGCGCATAATGGCGCGGCCTAGGGTCGATTTCCCTGAGCCAGACTCACCGACAATGCCCAATGTCTCACCACGGCGCAGTGATAAGCTGATATCGCTGACCGCCTCGAAATAGCGTTTGTTGCCACCAAAGAAGTCTGCCCCCAAGAAGTACTTGATGGTGACGTTATCCACCGTCAGCAAGTTTTCTGCATCGTCCTGCGGGGCTTCTTTGCGGCCACGCGGCACGGCGTCGATCAGCATCTTGGTGTAATCTTTTTGTGGATTGTCGAACAGGGCTTGGGTGTCGTTGGTCTCGACCACTTCACCCTTGCACATGACCACCACACGATCGGCCAGGTGTTTCACCACGCCGAGGTCGTGCGAGATAAACATGATGGCCATGCCCATTTTTTGCTGGAGCTCACCAATCAGATTAAGCACTTCCGCTTGCACCGTGACGTCAAGGGCGGTGGTTGGCTCGTCGGCAATCAACAAATCCGGTTCGTTAACCAGTGCCATGGCAATCATGATGCGCTGAAGCTGACCGCCAGAAAACTCGTGCGGATACTTCTCTAGCGCGCTGGTAGGGTTAGGCAAGTGAACCAGGTTTAACAAGTCGATGATGCGCTGTTTTGCCTTCTCAGCTGTGGTGCGATGGTGACACTGAATCGCTTCGGTTAACTGCTCGCCAACACGCATGTAAGGGTTAAGCGAAGTCATCGGCTCTTGGAAGATCATGGCGACACGATCGCCGCGCATCTTCTGAATTTGCTTGGTGGATAGCGTCAAGACATTGGTGTCATTAAAGGTCACTTTAGAGGCCGGCTTAACTAATGCGTTATTGGGGAGCAGCCCCATCACGGCGCTACTAGAAACCGATTTTCCTGACCCTGATTCACCAACGATTGCCACGGTTTCACCGGGCATGATGTCAAAACTAACATTTTTAACGGCATCGACCATGCCGTCGTTGGTCGTAAATGACACACTCAGGTTTTCGACACTGAGAAGTGGCTTAGAAGCAGATGAAGACATCATCACCTCACTGGTTGATTATTCGACGTCACGAGTTCACCAATAGCCATAGACGCTGAATGCGCTCAGTATCGTTGGCACGGCAGATACTCGATGATTTGGATGGTCGCCTGCGATTTATGCGCAAACGCCCGTCATTCGTGTTGGGTTGGTCATTGTTGGCCGGAGCCACAATGCACGCCCTGATGCGGATATCAGCCAGCTGGAGCGTTTCATCAAAGGCCAAAACAGGCATGATGAACAGCTTGCGCCAGTGGAAGAGGTAGGATACGAGTGTCGCGATAACCGAAAGACGCTTAAGGTTACCTCTCCTTGCGAACACAGCTTTTCAACATCATCCGGTGTTGAAACCAAGCAGCGTGAATATCCATATATCACCCACACAATATACGATTCGGATATAAAAGCAAATCGTTATTGCGCGCAAGGTTTGTGATGCCAGAGTTTGACCTGTCAGACAAAAACACCCTTGTTGACGCGTTATACAGTGAAATATCTGTCTTGTGCGCGCGACACATAGTCGCGCGCCTATGCAATGACTTACTGACGGTCGAACTCAAGGCGCGTTGAATAGCGTTCGTCGCTGTGTTGACCGTGCTCAAAGGCAATTTGGCCATTGACGATAGTCATATCAATGCTAGAGCCGAAAGTGTGGCCGTCAAACGGTGACCATTGGCATTGGTAGAAGAGGTTATCTTGACCAACCGTCTGGGTTTGGTTGAGATCCACCAGCACTAAATCGGCCCAATACCCTTCACGGATAAAGCCGCGATCTTTCACCTGATAGCGAACTGCAGGGGCGTGTGCGACTTTTTGCACCACCAAAGGCAAATCGAAGATACCACGATGATAAAACTCTAAGGCCACTTGTAACGCATGTTGCACAAGTGGCAGGCCAGCCGGCGCGTTGAAGTAGCTGTTTTGCTTTTCTTCAAACGTATGGGGGGCATGATCGGTGGCAATCACATCAATCACGCCGTCTTTGACCGCTTGAATCAGTGCCTGCTGATGGTGAGCTTCTTTGATCGCTGGGTTACATTTGATCAACGTGCCTTTTGTCGCGTAATCATCTCGGTTGAAAAACAGGTGATGGACACAGGCTTCAGCAGTGATCTGCTTTTGCTGCAGGGCTTCGAGCGTTTTGGCTGGCTCAAACTGATACAGTTCATCTTCGGTGGTCAAGTGCAGCACATGCAAACGGGTGCCGTGCTTTTTAGCGAGGTTAACCGCCAGCTGGGATGATTTAAGGCACGCTTCTTTAGAGCGAATGTGCGCGTGGGCATCAATCGGCACATCTTCACCATATTTCTCGCGATAGATGCTCTCGAGTTCGCTGATCATGGGAGTGTCTTCGCAGTGGGTGGCGATGAGCGTGGGACAATCAGCGAAAATGGCGTTGAGTGTCTCTGGATCATTCACCAGCATATTGCCGGTGGAGGCGCCCATAAACACTTTTACCCCGCAGGCGCTATTTGGGTCTAAACGACGAATTTCGTCAATATTGTCGTTGGTCGCGCCGAGGTAAAATGCATAGTTAGCATGGCTGGATTGCGCGGCGCGTTGGTATTTTTCTTCCAGCGCGTCTAGTGTCGTGGTGGGTGGGTTGACGTTAGGCATTTCCATATAGGTGGTAATGCCTCCCGCGACCGCCGCTTTGGATTCGGTGGCGATGGTGCCTTTCTTTGGAAAACCGGGTTCACGAAAGTGCACTTGGTCGTCAATCATCCCAGGGAGAAGGTGCTTGCCAGTGGCATCAATCACGCGGCAATCGGCCGCGGCGGGCGCGCTGATATCTTGGGCGACTTGGCTGATTCGGCCATGCTCAATGAGGACGTCCGTTTCAACAACTTGTCCTTCGTTGACAACGGAGACATTCTTAAATAATAGGGTGGTCATGCTGTGATCCTTACATGTCAAGGCATTGCCGCTATGGTAACGCAATCGATTACTTGATTCAGCCCCTGATTGTTTAGGGAGATTAACCAAGTTTTAACCGGATGTTGACGCAATTGTTGTACATTAGCACCGTCAGCGTATTGCCCTTCAAGTAGGGCTGCCGCATACTTGGCGCGGTAAACAACAATAAAAGGGAGTGAACCATGGCGGAAGAAACAATTTTTAGCAAAATCATTCGTAAAGAAATCCCTGCGGATGTTTTGTATCAGGATGAACTCGTGACCGCCTTTCGCGATATCAACCCGCGTGCCCCTGTGCATATCTTAGTCGTGCCCAATAAGTTGATTCCGACCACTAACGATGTGGATACCGATGATGAGCTTGCGCTGGGACGTATGATTACGGTGGCGAAAAAATTAGCCGCTGACGAAGGGATTGCCGAAGACGGTTACCGCTTGATCATGAATTGTAATCAGCATGGTGGGCAAGAGGTTTACCACATTCACATGCATCTAGTGGGTGGCCGGGCGCTGGGGCCAATGGTGGTTGGCTAGTCGAGACAAGCGTTAAGAGGGTAAGAGTATGGGTAAATGGTTGTGTTTACTGGCAACCCTGAGCCTGTTGGCTGGATGTGCCACCGGCAAGCCATCTCTTTCGATCACGCCAGGACAATCTGTGGTTTATTCGGATAATACACTGGCGCAGGTACTCGACGTTAAACGGCGGGCGTGTGCCGGTGCGAAGACCATTCAACAAACCTGTTTAACGCTTATTAATCGTAGCCAGCACTCCCAGTGGATGCGTTACCGCTTTTATTGGTACGACAAACAAGGGCTGCAAGTGGAGGCCTCGCCGTCTGAGTGGCAGCGTATTTCGTTGCCCGCGAAGGCCTCTAAACGTATTAATACTCGGGTGCCGACCGCGAGCGCGACCCAGTACCGCATGGTGATTGTCCACTAGCGTGTCTCCTTACGTCGAGATCAACAGCCAGACTCATACTTATCCTTGAGGAAATAACAATGGCACTTGTCCGCTTTGCTTCTTTACCCATGCCGTCGGCGGGGCGACAGTATTCACTGCGACAGCCTTCACTGCGACAGCGTTCGCTGCGACAGCCTTCACTACTTACCACTCTGCTCATGGCGTTTTTCTTACTGACCGTGGTTGGCTGTGCGCCACGCACACAACCGGTTTATCAACCGGGTGCGCAGAGCCCATCGACAACGACTCCCTCTCGTCGGCCTCATCCGAGCTTGGATCAGGCAATGCACGCGGCAGTAAGTGGACTACTTGACAGCCAGCCGTTGCAATCGTCACCCGTCACCCTGGTGCAGCCCATTCAAAACCTGAGTAACCACTACTTTCCGACACAAACTTATTCCGAGCAGCTTAAAGCGGGGTTAGTCACTGCTGGCCGCATTACGCCAGTGCCTGAGGCGAGAGTGCAAGCGGTGCGTCAGTCACTTGGGCTTGCGCAAAATCAAGCATTGGTCGACCCGTCTACCATTGTTCAATATGGTCGAATGCTGGGGGCTGAGTACCAGCTGAGTGGCAAAATAACGGCGGGAAGCCCCTATCATCTGCGCCTGCAACTGATGGACTTACACTCTGGTGTGATTGCGTGGCAAGGGGTTGAGACGTTTGTCAGTGAATGATTGGTCTCCGGCACTCGACGCGCCAATTAACACGGCACTGAGCCGCTTTTACGCCAAGCCGACAGAGATAATCCACACTGAACCACTGGCCGCCGGTTTGACCAATCGTTGTTGGCGCGTTACCGATTCACAAGGTGGACAGAGTGTATGGCGTCCTAATAGCCAAGCCGTCAGGGCGTTTGATATCGATCGGGCGCGCGAAGCAAACGTACAATCCTTGGCCGCCAATCATGGGTTGGCACCTCAGCCGATTGCGCTGTTGGCCGAAGGCTTACTGGTGCCCTGGGTGCCAGGTCAGCCGCTTGATCAATGTAACGATGATCACGCAGCGATCTTAATCGACCTGTTGGTTCGTATACACCAATTACCGGTTGAAATTGAAACCGCCTCGGTTGATGCACAATGCCAGCATTACGAGCGGCAGCTATCAGCCGCGAACGTGCATCGTCTAGCGGATATTAAAGCCTGGGCAATCGCGCAGCGACCTGCCGAAGAGGGCGATATTCCGGTGCTGTGTCACATGGATCTGGGCGCTTACAACGTTGTGATGACGCCCCATCGTGGCGCTGTCGTGCTTGATTGGGAATATGCACGTACGGCCGATGCGCACCTTGATATTGCGCTGTTTTGTCGTGCCAATGCCCTACAGCCTGATGCGGTGATTGAAACCTATTGTGCGCAGCAACAGATAAAAGCGACGGAGGCGGTGCGCAGGCGCGTCTTGGCGTGGTTGCCGTTTGCCGACTATTTGGCGCTATGCTGGTATGAGGTAGGTGCGAACTTGTATCGGCTACCGGCCTATAAAGAGGCGGCTAATCAGCTTTTTGAACAGCTGGCGGCACAAAGGCGAGGCTAATTGAACACGGAGGAAGGGATGGTCAAACAAGGTTGTCGAACAGGGTGGTTAGTTGGCTGTTTGCTTTTGCTGGTAGGCTGTACCACAGAGCTGGCCTATAACACCTTGCCGTTTTGGATTCATTACTACATTGACGATATTGTCAATTTGCGCCCCGAACAGTCCCGCCAAGTCAAAGCCGACCTCGACAAGATTCAACAATGGCACCGCACACACGAATTACCGGCGATTGCTGAGCGCTTAGGACTGATCGCCACACAAAGTACCGAACGGCAAACCATGGCGCAATTACGCGCGCATCAAGACGCGGTGAAAGAGAGAATTCGCGCGACATTACAGGCTTTTGTGCCCGCCACCGCACGTTTACTTGATAGTTTTGACGATGAGCAAGCGCAAGCACTGACGCAGTGGATGGAAGAGGAAATTGAACAAGCCACTCAGCGCCGCGCCAAGCGTTCTGAGGACGAGCAATTTGCCTATCAGCGGGATGACTTAGAAGAAGATACCGAAGAGTGGGTGGGTGATACCGGCCGCCATCAGCAGCCGCTCTTCGCCGAAATGGCGCAATACCAACAAGCGGCGATGCCGACATTCCGTCAAGTACGTGAGCGGTTAGTCAGCCGCCTGTTCAACATTATCAATAACAGACAATCGATTGATACCGAAGCGGCGTTGTCGCAATGGGTGAATGATGTGGTGGCGTGGCGAGCCGGGCCAGATACGGAAACCGAAATGGCAATCTATCGTTCTCGGCGGCTGGATTGGCTGCTGCGCCTGGATCGCAGCCTGGATGACGAACAACGCAACCGCTTAGTGGAAAGTCTTAATGAGTGGCAAACGCGCCTTAGTGACATGAGCCGTTGAGCCTTGACTAGCGCAATGTCTGCTGGAGCGGGTCGCGTTATCTTATTATCGGGACGAGGTGTGACATCGTGGCGGGTCAAATACCCTGATTATTTCTAGGGTGATCTTGCTCATTTTTCTGTCCGGAGGGCTATGCTATTGATAAGGGTCACAGCTTTGCGACAACCAAGGATGGCTTTACATGATCATATATCTTCACGGTTTCGATGCCACGAGCCCAGGCAACCATGAAAAGGTGCTGCAGCTCCAATTTGTTGATGACGATGTGCGCACCATCAACTACAGCACCATGCACCCCAAGCACGATATGCAACACCTGCTGAAACAAGTTCAGACGCAAATTGAAGCAAGCAGTGATCCAGCCCCTTTGATTTGCGGCGTGGGGCTTGGTGCTTATTGGTCTGAGCGCATTGGCTTTCTGTGTGGCATTAAGCAGGTGATCATTAACCCCAACCTTCATCCTTATGAAAACATGCAGGGCAAAATCGACCGTCCGGAAGAGTATGAAGACATTGCCACGAAATGCGTTACCGATTTTCGCCAACGTAATCAGCAGCGCGCGTTGGTCATTTTGTCGCGAGAAGATGATGTGTTAGACAGTCAACGTAGCTACCATCTGCTGTCTCCGTTTTATCCCGTACGTTGGGATGAAAAACAAAGCCACAAATTTAAAAATCTCTCCGCCCACCTACAAGCCATTGCCGAGTTTAAACAATCGGCCTAATGCCATGCTCGTAACCACAGTGTTGCGAGCATTTGGTGTAATTTTCCTACATGTAATCCATTAATTAAGCGCAGACAAGGCTCGAAGTAATTGTCGTTTTACGGCAAAATAGAGCCTTGCGTTGACGAACAATCCAATAAAAAAGAACGCAGAATACGCAACAGATGTTGTTAGTTACTGACAAAATGCCAATGAGTGCCAGTTTTAGCCAGTCGCCGATGGGCGACTAGCGTGTATTTTTTTAGTTAGGTAAGGATGTAGAAGTGACCAAAATTATCGTTGTCGGTGGCGGTGCAGGCGGGCTTGAGCTTGCAACCAAGCTGGGCCGCACGTTAGGCCGCAAGCGCCGAGCAGAGATTACCTTGGTGGACAAAAATAGCAGCCACCTTTGGAAGCCGTTGTTACACGAAGTCGCGACAGGGTCGATGGACGAAGGCGTCGATGCGCTCAGTTACCGTGCGCATGCTAAAAACCATGGTTTTGACTTTCAAATGGGCACGCTGTGGGACATTGATCGTGACCAGAAAGTGATCACGCTAGCGCCCATGTATGATGAAAACAACGAACTGTTGATGCCTGAGCGTGAGTTGGATTACGACATCTTGGTGATGGCGATTGGCTCAACGTCGAATGATTTCAATACGCCAGGGGTACGGGAAAATTGCATTTTCCTCGACAACCCTAAGCAGGCGCATCGTTTCCGTCGTGAGATGAACAACGAATTCATGCGATTGCACGCCAAACACGGCCAAGGCAGTGTCGATATCGCCATTGTCGGGGCCGGTGCCACCGGGGTGGAGCTGTCTGCCGAACTACACAACGCGATTAAAGAACTGCGGAACTATGGCTTCCGTGATTTAGATAACTCGAAACTGAACGTGACCTTGGTTGAAGCCGGTGAGCGGATATTACCCGCATTGCCGCCACGCATTTCTAGTGCCGCACATCAAGAATTATTGAAGTTAGGTGTGAAGGTGAAAACCAATACCTTTGTCACCAAGGCCGATGAAGAAGGGCTAGAAACCAAAGAAGGCGAGCGCATTCATGCTGATATTATGGTGTGGGCCGCTGGCATTAAAGCGCCTGACTTTTTGAAAGAGATCGCCGGTTTAGAAACAAACCGTATCAATCAGTTAGAAGTGAAAAATACCCTGCAGACTACCCGTGATGACGATATCTTTGTGATCGGTGACTGCGCGGCGTGCACGCAAGAAGACGGCAGCAAAGTACCGCCGCGAGCACAATCTGCGCATCAGATGGCCAGTCGCTGTTTTAGTAACATTGTGGCGACGTTGAATGGGCGTGAACTGAAGCCGTATGTGTTTAAAGACCACGGTTCGTTAGTCTCACTCAGCCGCTTTTCTACCGTGGGTAGCTTGATGGGTAACCTGACCAAAGGCTCGATGATGATTGAGGGCCGGATTGCTCGCATGGTTTATATTTCTCTATACCGGATGCACCAAATTGCGTTGCACGGTTATGTCAAAACCGGTTTGATGATGCTGGTTGGGCGGATTAACCGCGTGTTGCGTCCGAGTCTAAAGTTGCACTAAACGTTGCGCCTGAATCAGGCACCGCGACATTAAACGATAAGACCGGGGCATGCCTCGGTCTTTATTGATCGTAGTCAATAAAGGTAGACATTATACTCGCACAAGTCTTGATGGGTGACTATTTTACATTAGTGGTGACTAAATAAAAAATATCATCAGGAGGAGCAATGCGTTCAATCATTAAGACGGTTATTGTCGCTACCGGACTTATAGCGAGTCAGGTTGCATCAGCATTACCCCGCAACGAACCCGTCTCGCCGATTACCCCGCCAGAAGAGATCCATATCGGAAAAGCCGAGCTTGGTAAGAAACTGTTTTTTGATCCACGGCTATCTAAGTCTGGCTTCATTTCGTGTAATTCCTGCCATAACCTCAGCATGGGTGGCAGTGATAACCTAAAAACGTCGATTGGTCATAATTGGCAACAAGGCCCGATTAATTCGCCTACCGTTTTGAACTCTAGCTTGTCTATTGCTCAATTTTGGGACGGTCGCGCGTCTGATTTGCAAGAGCAGGCCGGCGGGCCGATCGCGAATCCAGGAGAGATGGCGTCGAACCATGTACTCGCCATCGATGTTCTGCAGTCCATTCCGCAATATGTGCGTGAATTCAATCAAGTGTTTGGTGTCACGGAGATCACGATTGAGCACGTGACGGATGCTATTGCCGAGTTTGAGCGTACCTTGGTCACGCCCAACTCTCCTTTCGATCAGTGGTTAATGGGGGATGATTCTGCGATCAGTGATTATGAGTTGGCGGGTTATCGTCTGTTTGTCGAGTCAGGGTGCGTGGCATGCCATAACGGCAGTGCGTTAGGTGGTACCTCGTTCCAGAAAATGGGCTTGCTTGAACCTTATCAAACTGAGAATCCCGTCGAAGGGCGTATTGCGGTGACGGGTAAAGACGCGGATCGCTTTATGTTCAAGGTGCCGACGCTACGTAATGTGGAATTAACCTATCCGTATTTCCATGACGGTGAAGCGCAAACGTTAACAGAGGCGGTCGACATTATGGGACGTCTGCAATTAGGTCGTAAGTTTACCGATGATGAAAATGCGAAGATTGTGGCGTTCTTACTCACATTGACTGGCGATCAGCCGAGCTTTGACTTGCCGACACTTCCACCTTCCAACGCTGATACCCCAGTGCCTCAGCCGTTTGACGATTAAGTGATGTTGCCAGCTCGTGCCGGTTAGCACTGGAATGAGCTGGCATTTTGCATGATAGTGGTTGCCGCCTGACATGAAAGGCGTCACAATAGCCCCGCAATCAAGATTATTGATATCACTTCTAGAGCAACCCTCCTGACGCCGAGTTTTTCTCATACCACGATATTGATATTCATGACCCTAAGTGATGGGCCATGCGGCCTGTGACGACATTTTTAATTTATTGAGATCAATTGATGAGTTTCTCCTCTTTAGGACTATCTGCACCACTATTAAAAGCCGTAGAAGAGCAAGGCTATACCACACCCTCACCGATTCAGGAAAAAGCGATTCCAGCGGTGATTGAAGGGCAAGACGTGATGGCGGCCGCGCAAACCGGGACGGGCAAAACCGCAGGCTTTACTTTGCCTATTTTAGAGCGTTTACAAGCAGGTAAACGCGCGCGACCTAACCACGTTCGCACCCTGATTCTGACCCCAACCCGTGAGCTTGCCGCCCAAGTGCATAAAAATGTTGAGCAGTACAGCCAGCATACATCGCTGAGCTCTATGGTGGTATTTGGCGGGGTGAAGATAAACCCGCAGATGATGAAGCTTCGCAAAGGCGCTGATGTGCTGGTGGCGACGCCAGGGCGTTTATTGGATCTGTATCAGCAAAATGCGGTGCGTTTTTCTCAGCTGGAAGTGCTGGTGCTGGATGAAGCTGATCGCATGCTAGACATGGGGTTTATTCGTGATATTCGTAAGATCTTGGGACTGTTGCCAGCCAAGCGTCAAAACTTGCTGTTCTCTGCCACTTTCTCGGTTGACATCCGCCAGCTAGCGAAAGAGCTGGTGAATAATCCGGTTGAGATCTCGGTGAGCCCTGCGAACCAAACCGCGACAGGGGTGGAGCAGTGCATTTATCCGGTTGATAAAAAGAAAAAGCCCGCGATGCTGCTTTCTTTGATTGCTGACAATAACTGGCAACAGGTGCTGGTGTTTAGCAAAACCAAGCACGGCGCCAACCGCTTGTCGCGTTATCTGGATGA
Source organism: Salinivibrio sp. ML198 (assembly GCF_001996015.1). Classification (NCBI taxonomy): domain Bacteria; kingdom Pseudomonadati; phylum Pseudomonadota; class Gammaproteobacteria; order Vibrionales; family Vibrionaceae; genus Salinivibrio; species Salinivibrio sp. ML198. The sequence continues at coordinate 59,714 of NZ_MUEZ01000014.1, read as the reverse complement.
GTACGGCGTAAGTGCCGCCGCCATTCATGGTAACAAGAGCCAAGGCGCGCGCACCAAAGCACTTGAACAATTCAAAACCGGTGACGTGCGAGTGTTGGTGGCAACGGATATCGCAGCGCGTGGTATTGATATTGCCCAATTGCCACAAGTGGTGAACTTCGATTTACCTCATGTGGCGGAAGATTATGTTCACCGTATTGGTCGCACCGGTCGCGCGGGGGCGGTAGGCAATGCCGTGTCTTTGGTGTGCGCTGATGAAGCCAAAGATTTGTTTGCCATTGAACGCTTGATTAAACAGGTTCTCCCGCGCCATAGCTTGGCGGACTTTCCGGTGGCGAATCCAGTGCCAGAGTCTAAACTCGACACGCGTCCGATCAAGCCCAAGAAGCCGAAAAAGAATAAACCGCGTCAGGATGGTCAACGCTCTGGTGACAATGCACGTGGCCACAAGCCGGTAGGGAAAAATCGTCGCCATACCGACAAACCAAGCGGCGGTAAGCCAGGGGCGGGTAATACGTCGCGAGCGCGCGGTGAGGCCAATTCGGCTAACAAACCCCGTCGTGCGCGACCAACGGGTACGAAAAACAGCGCATAATGCGGTACCTGTTTGCGGAAGATTAATGAGAAAACCGGCTGTTGGCCGGTTTTTTGTTTTAGATTACCTTAGCCAACTGCGCCAATACCTTATCAATGGCGTTACCGATTTTTGCCACGTGCTCTATGGTCTCTTCTGCCTCATCAATCACCTTTTGTGCTTGGCGTGCATGGGTGATAAGGCGATCCAACTCGTGCGCATCCTGCTCAAACTGGTCGCTATGCAAGGCAATCATGCTGGTATGATAGTGATAAAGTTGCTCGCCTAGCTGTTCTCTTTTTCGTTGCAATGGTTCCAGTTGTGGCCCAATCAATGTTTGACTCAAAAACCGGTCGAGGCTGTCGTAATTCGATTTCAGTAGGTGATAGCTTGTTTCGTTGGGGCTCATGGTCACTCCTCTAGCTGCTGTTGAAAGTCGTTAAGCGCATCAAGGTGGTGCTTGGTGGTCTCAATCGCACGGCGGGCGCTTTGCACAGAGGCGGTATTATCTAGACGGAGTGAATCAATGATTGCGTTATGCATGGCCACATAGTCCGATAAGGTACGATCTAAGCGTGCAAAGTAGGCATTCAGTCCCAGTAGCTTTTGTTTGGTGTGATAAGCATGGCGGTAGGCTTTAAGCCGCTGATCATAAGACGTATGGAAGGTGATGCAGCGAGTCTCGCGACGTTGCTGGCAGCGATTCGGGTTGTTTAGCAGTTGCATACGAATCGATAGGGCTTGATCTAAAGCGACCCGGGTTGCCATTTGCCAATGGGGGAGGTCTTGACGAAGACGCGCAATAGTTTGCTGTATCACGGGTTGTCCTGCGTCCATTACGGCCAGCAATTGTCGATGACGCGTTGTATCGCTCATTGCGCGGCCGAGTGCATTGATACCGGTCGAGACAATCGCGATATCAGCGTCTTCCACCGACTTAATGTCGTGAACAAAAGGATTGTCGCGAAGAGAGCTCAGGGTGTCATGTAGTTGCTCAGATGCCTGGTCGATTCGCGCATTGTGATCCTCGGTGGCGAGTGCGGAGAGAAGCTGGCTGTAGCGGACGAGATCGGCGAGGGCTTGTTGTTGTCCGGTATCGGCAATTGGTGTGATCTTGAGTTTGGAAGCCGGAAGCCCATCGCGCACTGCACGCGATAGAACCGCGTCAACACGCGCCTGTTTCGCGCTAACGTAGACAGATTCAACGGTGTGATGCACCTTGATGGACTGTTGCGCATAGTCTTTGACCAGTTGCTGAGAGGGTTGGGACGTGCAGCCAGCTAAGGTAAGAAGCGCAACCAAAGTGACTGTATTGCGGTATTGAACGAGAGCAGGCGGGAAACACATATTCATAGGCCAATTCACCGATAAATGAGACTTAATCAATGAGTGTGGCTGCCGGGCGGCGATTATAAATAGCAATAAAGGCTTTTTAATTGAATGTGGCATCAATAGCCACAATTGATGAAATTGATATCTTTATCTTTTACATGAAAGTGACGAATAGAAAAGCGCCTTGTCATCGTGAGTGATGACAAGGCGTGAGCGGATATCTGGTGAGCAGGCTAGTTCGCTTTGCGTACTTGAATAATCATTCCCATCATGGGGTTATCCAAATAGTGAATTTCGCCACTGCGCATCCGTCGTTTGTGCGTGAACGCGTAAGGCTGCAAAAAGCGCTCGATGTGGTACTGCTTCTTCACCTTTTCTAGGCCCGCGACTTGTACGTTATTCGTGTTTGATGAGGCCCCTTGCTGCGCATCTGTGGTTTGCAGTGGCATATTGACCACGTCTTCCACCAGTGCGCGCCGCTCGCTTGGCTCTCGTAGCACCATGTCGGCCTCGACGAACAAGTAATGCTGGACGTAGACGCGCAGTGTGCCATCTAGCTCATAGAGGGGCTGGCGAGGGGGCGCGGTTTCAAGCGCCTGCTCATCCCACGCTTGTTCGCTATCTGACGCTGTATTGCTTGACGGGGTGGCTTGCGCTGTCACCGGCGTACCGTCTGGATTAAAACGGTCGCGATAGTCTTTTCCGGCACTGACACGCAGCAAAGGCAGGGCAGCGCGGCCACTGTCATCTTGACGCCATGCAACATGCACCATGGGCGTAAAGCCCGCATGGTTAGACAGTTTGTTGTAGGCATTTGTCAGCTGCCATTGACTACGAGGTAGTGGGGTCAGTCCTGCATTTTGTAGTGCGCTGTTGTTCGTCACTGGCGTTGCACGACGTACCGATCCCATATCGGTTTGTGCTGGCCAGCTTTCCTCCACGCTAGCAGGGTCTTGGTTGCGCTTAAACACAATCAATTCGACATCATAAAGTCGCTTAGCTAAAACCGTTTGGCTAAGTGAGATCAGTAGCAACGCCCAAAGGCTCTGCTTGGTATAGCGTGCTAGCCAGCCTGGTGGGTGACATGAATGATTTTTCACAGGTTACTCCGTTTTCTTTGGCAAGCCATTATGCGACCAGTTGGTGACTTGCAAATTGAGTCAACAGCTCATCAATAAAGTTCATCCGCTCCCGTCGATCGGTGAGACTTTCGATAAACTTAATTTTGGTTGGCCCGTCAAATTTATACTTGTCTGGCCGCGATTGTAACAGCCCGACCAAGAATCCGGGATCAATTTGCGCGTCCTCATGAAACTCGACCATGCCGCCACGATCACTGGCTTCGATCTTTTTCACTCCTAATGCCGCGGCGCGTATCTTGAGCTGCTGGATATGAAGGAGGTTTTTGGTGGCGTCAGGCAGCAGGCCAAAGCGGTCTATCAGCTCAACTTGCAGCTCATTAATATCATCGTTGGACTTAGCGCTGGCAATGCGTTTATACATCGATAAACGCATATTGATATCGGGAATATAATCATCCGGTAACAGCGCAGGCAAACGCAGCTCAATGTCTGTTTGTTCATTCAGCAATACATCTAAGCTCGGCTCTTTGCCTTCTTTTAGTGCCTCGACGGCCTGCTCAAGCATATCCATGTACAGGGTGAAACCGACCGATTGGATTTGACCACTTTGCTCGTCACCGAGTAGCTCACCGGCGCCGCGTATTTCTAGATCTTGGGTCGCGAGGGTAAAGCCAGCGCCAAGGTCTTCGAGCGAGGCAATGGCGTCCAGTCGTTTCACCGCATCTTTGGTCATCCGTTTTGGATGGGGGGTCAGCAGATACGCATAGGCTTGGTGGTGCGAGCGACCGACACGGCCACGCAGTTGGTGGAGTTGTGCGAGGCCAAAGTGATCGGCGCGATCAATAATAATGGTGTTGGCTGAGGGAATATCGATACCGGTTTCGATAATGGTGGTACATACCAGCACGTTGTATCGTTGATGGTAGAAATCGCTCATGATCTTTTCTAGCTCACGTTCGCGCATTTGGCCATGGGCCACGGTCACGCGTGCTTCTGGGATCATTTCACTGATTTCATTCGCCGTTTTTTCTATGGTCTCGATATCATTGTGTAAAAAGTATACCTGGCCACCGCGCATAATCTCACGCAGCAATGACTCTTTAATTAGGGTATCTTCGCGTTCACGGACAAAGGTTTTTACCGCGAGGCGGCGTGACGGTGGGGTGGCGATAATCGAGAGATCGCGCATGCCACTCATCGCCATATTCAGTGTTCTGGGGATCGGCGTAGCGGTTAATGTGAGAATATCGACGTTGGCTCGCATCGCCTTAATTTTCTCTTTCTGGCGAACCCCAAACCGGTGCTCCTCATCAACAATCAATAAACCGAGGTCGCGTAGCTTCACATCCGATTGCAGTAACTTATGGGTGCCAATCAGAATATCGACCTTACCCGCTTCACAATCGGCCAAAATTGCTTTTTGCTCTTTTGCAGACTTAAAGCGTGACAACACCTCCACTCGGACGGGAAGGTTAGCAAAGCGGTCGCGGAAATTCTCGAAATGCTGTTGCGCCAGCAAGGTGGTGGGGACTAACACGGCAACTTGCTTGCTGTTATTGACCGCTAAGAAGGCGGCACGCATGGCCACTTCGGTTTTACCAAAGCCGACATCGCCACATACCAAGCGATCCATGGCAATGGGGCGACACATATCCGAAAGTACCGCGTTGATCGCTTGTGATTGATCACTGGTTTCTTCAAACGGGAAAGTCGCCCGGAAAGCGCGATACGCGTCTTTGTCATGGCTAAACGCAAAGCCAGGCTTGGTCTCTCGTTTGGCATACACATCGAGTAGCTCAGCGGCGACATCACGCACTTTCTCTGCGGCGCGGCGGCGTGCTTTCTCCCAGGCTTCTCCGCCAAGCTTATGCACGGGAGCGGCATCTTCTGCGCCGCCAGAATAGCGACTAATCAGGTGTAAGGCGCCAACCGGAACATATAACTTGGCGCCTTGCTGGTATTCGAGCGTCATGTACTCGGTTTTGAGCCCGCCCGCTTCCAGAGTTTGTAAGCCTTGGTAGCGTCCAATACCATGCTCGAGATGGACAACGGGCTGGCCGGGTTTTAGCTCCGCCAAGCTTCTGATCACCGCATCGCTGCTGACACTTTGCTTGCGTTTATCGCGCCGGCGCTGCTGCACCGCGCGCTCACCAAACATGTCGCTTTCACAAATCAGGGCAAATTGTCGGGTGTTATCAATAAAGCCTTGGTCTACCGGGCCGATGATTAAGCCAAATCGACCGGGTTGCGACAAAGCTTCTTGCAAGCCGTCGGCCACCATGGGACGAATTTTGGCTTGGGCGAGAAGATCCAGCAGAGCCTCGCGTCGTCCTTCCGATTCGACCGAGAAAACCAAGGTGCCGCTAAATTGCTCACTAAATTGGCGTAGCGCCGCGAGGGGCTCCTTGGCTTGGTGATTGACCGTCAACGTTGGCAGCGGCGCAATGTCGAGGTTTTCTCGCCCCGCTTTTTCTGTGACGCTGTCACTTTCTAGCTTTAAGCGAGGGTACTGCTTTAAGGTGGTGTGTAAGCGCTCTTTACTGAGCCACAACGCCTCGGGGGGTAACAGTGGGCGAAGCGGGTCGACACGTCGTTGATCATAGCGGGTTGCCACGTCGGCTTGGAAATGGTCAATCGCACTGTCAATATCCCCGACCGATAAAACCAAGGTGTTGTTCGGTAAGTAATCGAACAAGGTTTCGGTGTGTTCAAAAAACAGTGGCAGCCAGTATTCAATCCCAGCCGGCCAGGTTTTTTTACTCACTTGTTGGTAAATAGATTCTGGCTCTCGGCGCGCCTCAAAATGCTCGCGAAAACGGCCTCGGAAATATTCCACTGCCGCGTCATCGGTGGGGAATTCATGCGCGGGTAATAGCTGGATCTGTTCTAGCTCACCCGTGGAGCGTTGGTTTTCTGGATCAAATTGGCGAATGGTATCGACTTCATCATCGAAAAAATCGATCCGGTAAGGTTCGTCACTGCCCATTGGGAACAAGTCGAGAATCGAGCCTCTGCTCGCAAACTCGCCATGCTCCATCACTTGGTCAACGTGGCGGTAGCCGGCGTCTGTCAGCTGATCACGCAACTTCTCAAGCGATAAGATATCGCCTTTTTTCACCATTAAGGCATGTTGATGGAGAAAATGTCGCGGCGTCACGCGCTGTAATGCGGTGCTCGCGGGCGCAATGAGTACCCCGTCTTGTTGATGAGGAAGCTGATACAGGCAAGACAAACGCGCGGAAATAATATCCTGATGGGGAGAAAAACTGTCGTAAGGCAGGGTTTCCCAATCAGGCAGGAGGTCGCAGTTACCCTGGGTAAATTGACGAATGGCGGGCTGCAAACGCACCGCAGTCTGGTTGTCGGGCACCAAAAGGAACACCGGACCGGCGTGTTGCTGGGTGAGCGTCGCAATGGCTAGCGGTAACGCAGCCCCTGATAAATTGCCAAGATGTTTGACGTCGCCTGGCCCTGAGGGCAGGGTAAAAGCATAGAGCGGTTGTTGGGTCATGAGTTTAACTGCTTGATTGTTTTCGGTTTCGTGCACGCTTTTTTAGTAGTTTTTGCTGATGATGCAGCGCCGCACGAATGAGCGTGTCGCGGTCTTCTTCCAATAAACGCGTGTACTGAATTTGGATCACATAGTCAGGGTTTTCTTGATCGCTGTCGGTGTGAGGCTCGCATCTCGTCACGACGCCGTAGCAATAGATGGCCGTTGGCGGATAATCGAGAAACAACTTCACGCGCGCGTGCACGCCTTTTTTAAGCGGCGAATGACTATGATAAGAAAAACTGCTCGCCCCAAAGGCGTGTGTCACAAAGCGATGGTCGGGCTGATCTTCGTGGCTGAGCATATAGCCCATCATCAGTGTCATTTTTTCGTTTTGCGCCTGCAGCACCCGGAATAACGCAGAGGCATCCTCCGGATCGATCGCTTTAAGATCTTTTTCTACGTCGCTATCGAGCTGGCCGCATTGACTCGCCAGGCGAAAAGGTGCCGGGATTTCGGCGGTAAAAGCCTGCGCATCTGGCTGGGCTTGATTGTCAGCAAGAGGCTCAACATTAATGCGAATCGCCGCTCGCACAGAAAAATATTCGTCTTGGCTCATCACTGTGCCTTAGATTGCAGTTGTATTAATGATTATCACGCACCCTTGGCAAGAGGTAAAGATCAGTCGCAGTTTCTGGGGGCGGTGAGGCGTTAATTGGGGTGACAATGGTGCCTTTCGTACAAGGTCGGCTTGGCGTCCCCCCATTGGACAGGTATGCTTGCAGCGAATCAAAACAATAAGCTAGGTGCGCTATGTTTCAACCCTTGTCGGTGTTTATTGGCTTGCGATACTTACGCGGCCGCTCAGCCGACCGTTTTGGACGCTTCGTCTCCTCGATGTCGACGGCAGGCATTGCCATTGGCGTGATGGCGTTGATCACCGTCTCGTCGGTGATGAATGGCTTTGAAGCTCAGCTGAAAGGCCGAATTCTCGGCGTGTTGCCTCACGCGATTATTGCCAACGGGCAAGCAAACCCAGATCAAACCGCGATTGAGCGTTGGCCTCACGTGATTGATACGGCGCCGATACAAACCACGGATGCCGTGATTCAAAGCCGCAAAGGCTTAAGCGCCGGCTTGTTAGAGGGCATCGACCCCAGTGCACATGAGCCCTTGGCTTCCCACCTATTGCAAGGTGAACTGTCGGCACTGGCAGCCGGGCGCTATCAAGTGATCATTGGGCGTAGCATGGCCACTGAGTTACAACTTCGCGTCGGGGATGCTGTCCGCGTGATGGTAACCAGTGCGAGTCGTTTTACACCGATAGGTCGGATCCCCGCACAGCGCTTATTTACGGTGGCGGGTATCTTTCACACAGGGACGGATGTCGACGGGCAATTAATGCTGGCTAACATCGACGATGTGGCGAGACTCAGTGGGGTGTCACCGTCTCAAGCCAACGATTTACGCCTGTTTTTAGATGATCCATTTGCCATTACCCAATTAAAGGCAAACGCTGAACCCGATACATGGACGGATTGGCGTGTTTGGCGCGGCGAGCTGTTTCAAGCGGTAAAAATGGAAAAGAACATGATGAGCTTGATGCTCAGCCTGATTGTGATTGTCGCCGCGTTTAACATTATTTCCGCGCTGATCATGGTGGTCATGGAGAAACAATCTGAGGTCGCGATTTTAAAAACTCTTGGGATGCAAGATAAAGACATTGTTGCTGTCTTTATTGCCCAAGGCAGTTTGAGTGGTGTGCTGGGCGCCGCGGTAGGTGGCGTGCTCGGTGTGATCCTATCGGCATACATCAATGAAATCATGTCTATTTTTGGTGTGAGTCTGCTGGGTAACGGCCTAGCGTTACCTGTGGTTATTAATCCTTTTCATGTGGCGATGGTATTAGGCTTAGCGGTCGTGCTAAGTGTGCTAGCCACGCTATTTCCTGCGTTTAAAGCGGCATCTGTTCACCCTGCTGAGGCACTGCGTTATGAGTAAATCTTTGTTGTCCTGTCACCGCGTCAGTAAAACGTATCAAGAGGGCGGACAGCCGACCTGCGTGTTAAACGATGTTTCCTTGACCATTGCCCCGGGAGAGCTGGTGGCGATAGTGGGCTCCTCTGGCTCGGGGAAAAGTACATTATTACACACCTTAGGGACGCTTGATTTGCCCTCGGAAGGTGACGTGTGGATTGAGGGTGAGGCGGTCAATGCGATGACGGCCAAGCAGCAAGCAAAGCTGCGCAATCAAACGCTTGGGTTTGTGTATCAATTCCACCATTTGCTCGCCGATTTCACCGCGCTGGAAAATGTGATGATGCCGCTTTTGATCAACAAAATGAGCCACAGCGCCGCGTCTGAACGTGCGACGGCCATGCTCAACGCGGTAGGGGTCGGACACCGGCTCAGCCATCGCCCGGCAGAGCTATCAGGTGGCGAACGGCAGCGTGTGGCCATTGCACGTGCATTAGTCAATGAACCCAAGTTGGTACTGGCCGATGAGCCGACCGGCAACTTGGATCATACCACTGCGCTCGAAATCTACGATTTGATGCGCCAGTTAAATGCCCAACATGGCACGGCCTTTTTAGTGGTAACCCATGACGGTGAGCTGGCAGCAAAATTGGATCGTCAACTGACCATGCAAGACGGTCAGTTGCTGGGGCAGGAGGGAGCATGAAGCCTTTATCGTTGGCCATCGGTCGTCGTTTTAGTCGCGCCAGACAACGCAATCGCTTGGTCTCTTTTATTTCCTTATCGTCAGTGATCGGGATTGCGGTGGGGGTGATGGTGATCATTGTGGGTCTGTCTGCGATGAACGGCTTTGAGCGCGAACTGAATCAACGTGTGCTGTCTGTGGTGCCGCATGCACAAGTGTTTGGTGTCAATGGCCCTATCGATAACTGGCAACAGGTCAAACGTCAGACTGAGCAGCATCCCGATGTCGAGGCTGCGGCTCCCTATGTTGAGATGACGGTGTTGATGGAGCATGGCTCTGCGCTGCAACCTGCGCAAATTCGCGCTGTCGATCCGGATGATGAGCAAACCGTGAGTCGTATTGGTGATTATATTGAAGGTGGCTGGGAGAGCTTGCCAGCTGGGCAGTCGCAGATTGTGTTGGGACAAGGCGTGGCGGCGAAGTTGGGCGTCAGTCAAGGAGATTGGTTAACGGTCATGGTTCCCGCGGCGGATAGCCAGCTTGCATTGCGCGCCCCGAAGCGAGTGAGAATGCAAGTGGCTGGACTGTTGCGTCTCGGTGGACAAATCGACCATTCATTGGCCCTGATGCGACTTCAGGACGCGCAAACTATTATGCAAATAGGACAGTCAGTGACCGGTGTGTCTCTAAAGGTGTCTCCAGTGTTGCAGGCCCGTCAGATTGTGCATGAAGTCGGCCAAACGCTAACCACCTATGTGTATCTGAAAGACTGGACGAGTGAGTTCGGTTATCTATATCGGGATATTCAGTTGGTGCGAACCATCATGTATTTGGTGATGGTGTTAGTGATCGGCGTGGCCTGTTTTAATGTGGTTTCAACCTTGATGATGTCGGTAAAAGACCGAGCTGCTGACATTGCTATTTTGCGCACCATGGGGGCGGACGATCGACTGATCCGCCGCATCTTTATTTGGTATGGGCTCTTTTCTGGTGCCTTAGGCAGTGTGTTGGGCAGTCTATTGGGGGTCACCCTCGCCACTCACCTCACGGCGATATTGTCTCAGGTCGAACAGTGGCTCGGGCATCGCTTTTTATCAGGGGATGTGTACTTTATTAATTTCTTACCCAGTGAGCTGCATGCCGCCGATGTCATACTGGTGAGTACCACGGCCATACTGCTTAGTTTGCTTGCCGCATGGTATCCAGCCCGAAGAGCCTGTCAGCTCGAGCCAGCCGCGGTGTTGAGTGCCAAATAGTGGCCATATCGCTTGGTATGCTTTGGTCACTGATACGCTTTATTTTATAAAAACCAAGAGCCCGACAATGGGCTCTTTTTGATCTGCCTCGTTGAACCCTGCAGGGAATATCATGTGTATACGCGGCGCTGACGCCTGCATCGCACTTCTGCCTGACGGCGTTTGGACGCGTTTGGTGCCTCGCGTAGATTAAATCAGGACGATTTAAGAGGGCTTGTTTGGGTTAGGCAACACTTCTTTAATTTTCTTAGGCAAGCGTAACTTACGTTTTTCCCAGCTTCTGACCACAGAATAGCGCCAGATACCGCGTACGGTGAAATAGCCGATGACAGCCATCACCAGTCCGCTGGTGGCGCAGCCTAATAAAAACGGTGGGCCGATGTGGCTCATTTGCTCCGCCAAGTAATGCCACGATAGTTCAAAGTGGAACGGGTATGGGGGACTGTTCATCATCCAGGTGCCGAGCTTATAAGCAAGATAAAAAAGCACCGGCATGGTGATGGGGTTGCTTACCCATACTAACGCGACGGCAAGCGGCAGGTTGACCCCAAACAGAATCGCTAGGCCGGCAGCCATGATCATTTGGCTTGGTAGGGGGACAAATGCCATAAACAGGCCGACGGCAAAGGCACCGGAAGCCGACCGGCGGTTAAGGCACCATAAGTTGGGATCATGCAACAGGCTACCAAACACCCTGAGTGCCTTATTGTCGCGCAATGTTTCACGCTTGGGCATATAGCGTTGGAAAAACTTCTTAGGCATACCTGTTTACATTACCTGGAAATTACGCAATGACGCTGACCTTTACATTGACTGCCGCACTGGCCGTGCTGTCGCTACCTTGGTGGCCAATATTACCGCCAATTTGGGTCTGCATCATGACAGTGATCGTCTTCTTTGTTGGGTGGAAAAGACGTTGGTGGTGGCTTGCTGGAAGCGCGTTAGGACTCACTTGGACTGTATTGTCCGCAAACTTGTATCAAGCCGACGTGATCCACGTCATTTCACACCAAGAGGATACTACAATCAGTGGGACAGTGGGCACCCTTTTCAGCGCAAAAAAGGGGGCGCAAGCGATTATTTTTGACGCCGATAAAATTAATCACACAAGATTGCCGCCTTTTCGCTCAGCCCGAGTGCGTGTTTATTGGCAATCTCCCCCGTATCCTAAGCAAGGCGAGCGCTGGCAATTGGTGGTAACGTTTAAGCCGCCTTATGGGCGATTAAACGAGGCAGGTTTTGATGCTGAAAAATATTATGTTGCACGGCGAGTACATGCCAAAGCTCGGCTAAAAGAAGCAACGCAATTGACTGAGCAAGTGACTTGGCGTCAACAACTACTCGATACGCTTAGTCCCGCTTTATCAACACTGTCCTATGGGCCGCATTTATTGGCATTGAGCCTTGGCGAGCGAGGGTGGTTAACCCCAGCGCACTGGGACACGCTGACGCACAGTGGTTTGGCGCATTTGATGGCTATTTCAGGGTTGCATATTGGTTTGGCCTACGGAATAGGGTGGCAAATCGGCCGTTGGGCGCGCGTCTTTCTCCCGGAACGACGCCTGTTTTTATGGTTGCCTTTGTACGTTGCAGTTGGGGTGGCGTCGCTCTATGCGGCATTAGCCGGGTTTGCACTGCCCACTCAACGCGCGCTCATTGCCTTGATGCTGGTCTCGATCAGTAAACGCTTGGGAGCGCGGATTTCGCCGCTGAATCTGTTGCAGTTAACCTTATTATTGGTATTGCTCCGCGACCCTTTCGCCGGTTTCTCAATGAGTTTTTGGCTCTCATTTGCCGCCGTGGGGGCCTTATGCATGGCGCATTACACACTTGCTCACACCACCGAGGGTCGAAAACAAACACGGTCTTGGCTTCGCCCTATCAAGCAGCTTATCGGTATACAGTTGATTCTATTGGTAGGAATGCTTCCTTTGCAGCTAGGGTTATTTGCAGGGATCAGCGCCGCTGCCACGCCCATTAACCTCGTGGCGGTGCCTTGGGTGGGTATGGTGACCGTACCGCTGGTCTTTGTCGGCCTGCTGAGTGAGAGTTTATCGCTTTCCCGTGTCGCAGATTGGGTGTGGGACGGGGCAAATGCCAGCCTTCAACCGGTGATGGCACTGGCCGATCAGGCGGCGGACACCTGGTTACCCGCCCCAGTCGCTTCGGCAGGCTGGGCAATATCGGCGATGGTGCTCGCTTGGGGACTCTACGGGTGGCATTGGCATCGTTTAAAGGCGGTGATGCTGGTCCTTGTCGCAGCCGTGGTAGCTTGGCGAAACCCCAAACCGGTCAACTGGCAAATGGATGTGTTGGACGTCGGGCATGGGTTGGCGGTATTGATCAGTAAGAATAACCGCGCGGTGCTCTATGACACTGGCAACCGCTGGCAGGTGGGTGGCATTGCTCAGGCGGTTATCGCGCCGATTCTGACACATCGGCAAATCAGGCAGTTAGATGGCCTCATTCTCAGTCATGGCGACAGTGATCACGATGGTGGCGCGACGTTTATGTCTGATACCTATTCACCACAGTGGCGCCGCGCCAGTGAGCGGCGCGTTGGGTATCAAGCCTGTGTGGCCGGCGAGCGTTGGCGCTGGCAAGGACTCACCTTTTCGGTACTCTGGCCTCCGGCACAAAAGCGGCGTGCTGATAATGATGATTCCTGTGTGATCCGAGTGTCTGGCGATGGGCGTAGCGCGTTGCTCACTGGCGATATAGAAGCCAGTGGGGAGGCTGATTTGTTGGCGTCTCTGACCGACAAAAAGGCACTTGATAGTGACATCATTTTGGTGCCCCACCATGGTAGTGCGTCTTCATCTTCCTCCGCGTTTATTCGCGCCGTTGATCCGGTTTGGGGCGTGGCGTCAACTGGGCTTCTCAACCCATGGCAGCTTCCGTCACCAGAGGTGAAATTGGCCTATCAAAACGCCGGTATCACCTGGCTTGATACGGCGGCGAATGGCCAAGTGCGTTGGCAGAGTGTCGGCTCTGGTTGGCAGTTAACACGTTGGCGGCAGGATCGCAGCGATTATTGGTATCGTCAGATGTTTAAACGTCGGCCAGTATATTTGGACGCGGACTTGTAAAAGAGTAGAATGCCCGTCTGTTTAACACATCTAAACGATTTTAATGAGCGAATATCAAGATAAAACGACCTGGCAGACGTTTAAGCAGCTGTGGCCCTACATTGCCAACTATAAAGTAGGGCTCATTGTTGCCATTATCGCCTTGGTGATTAATGCCGCCAGTGACACCCTGATGCTCTCAATGCTGAAGCCGTTGCTTGATCAAGGCTTTACCTATGATGATGTCAAAGGCGATTTCCTCAAATGGATGCCTGTCTATTTGGTCGCACTCATGGTGATACGTGGCTTGTCGAGCTTTGTGTCCGCTTATTGCTTATCTTGGGTGTCGGGTCATGTGGTGATGACCATGCGCCGCCGGATGTTCAATCACTTTATGAAAATGCCCGTCAGCTTTTTTGACCAAGAGTCGTCCGGGGCACTGCTTTCTCGGATTACGTATGACTCAGAACAAGTGGCGTCAGCGACCAGTAGCGCGTTGGTCAGTTTGGTGCGCGAAGGGGCATCCATCATCGGTTTGATGGCGTTGATGTTTTGGTCAAGCTGGCAGCTCTCCGCTATTCTTCTGGTGATTGCGCCGGTGGTCGCGATTTCTATCCGCATCGTCTCTAAGCGCTTCCGTCGCATTTCTTCCAATATGCAAGATGCAATGGGGTCGGTGACTAGCTCCGCCGAGCAAATGCTCAAAGGGCACAAAGTGGTGCTTAGTTACGGTGGACAAGACGTTGAAAAGACACGTTTTGAGAAAGTCAGTAATCGTATGCGTCAGCAGACCATGAAGCTGGTGTCCGCACAAGCGATTGCCAACCCAGTGATCCAGTTGATTGCGTCAATGGCATTGGTGGTGGTGTTGATTTTGGCCAACACAGAGGCGATTCGCTCTGAGCTAACTGCAGGTACCTTTGCGGTGGTGTTTGGTGCCATGTTTGGTCTGATGCGCCCACTTAAATCCTTGACCAACGTGACCTCTCAGTTCCAACGCGGGATGGCGGCTTGCCACAGTTTATTTAATCTGATGGAGCTGGAGACCGAAAAAGACACCGGGACACACGCGGTGGAGCAAGTGAGTGGCGACATTAAGGTTGAGGATGTGGTCTTCACCTATCCCACTCGAGATGCGCCGGCCCTCAACCATGTGAGCTTTGAATTGCCAGCAGGGCAGACGCTGGCCTTGGTTGGGCGTTCAGGGTCAGGAAAAAGCACCATTGCTAACCTGTTAACCCGTTTTTATGAACTAGACAGTGGTGTGATTACGCTCGATGGCGTACCGATTGAGGACTATACCCTAGGTAATTTGCGTCAGCATGTCGCGGTGGTGTCGCAAAACGTTCATCTGTTTAATGACACGGTCGCGAATAACATCGCGTATGCCGCAGAAGACAAATATAGCCGTGAGCAAGTCGAGCACGCCGCGAAACTTGCTTATGCCGATGATTTTATCCGCGGGCTCGATCATGGCTATGACACCATGATTGGTGAAAACGGCGTCAGCCTGTCTGGCGGACAACGCCAACGTTTAGCCATCGCACGTGCCTTGTTACGTAATGCGCCCGTCTTGATCCTGGATGAGGCAACGTCGGCACTGGATACAGAGTCGGAGCGCGCTATTCAGGCGGCGCTGGATGAATTGCAAAAAAACCGTACCGTGTTGGTGATCGCCCATCGTCTGTCGACCATTGAAGATGCCGATCAAATTTTGGTTGTGGATGAAGGTGAGATTGTCGAACGAGGCAGTCATCAAGCGCTTCTTGAACGTGAGGGGGCCTATGCGCAGCTTCACCGTATTCAGTTTGGTGACTGAGCATGCTAGAGCAACTGTGGTTTGGTCATCAACGCCCGCTATGGTCGGTATTATTAAGACCGTTTAGTGCGTTGTTTGGCATGATAGCGCGCCATCGTCGGCGTCAATATCTGCGCGGCAAAACGCAGCGCTATTCGGCGCCAGTGCCGGTTATCGTGGTGGGGAACATCATGATTGGCGGCAATGGCAAAACCCCGTTTGTGATTTGGTTGGTGGAACAACTAAAAGCGAATGGTTACCGTCCAGGGGTGGTGTCACGCGGGTATGGCGGTAAATCTGAGCACTATCCACTCTTACTCAGCCAAACCACGCCACCGCGCACGGCGGGGGATGAGCCGGTTTTGATAGCACGTCGCACCCAAGTTCCTGTCTGTGTCGACCCCAACCGCAGCGAGGCGGTTAAACGTATCCTGCAAGAAGGTGTCGATATCGTGATCACAGATGATGGTCTCCAGCACTACCAGCTTGAAAGAGACATAGAGATCGTGATCATTGATGGCCAGCGCCGGTTTGGTAACGGTCATTATCTACCTTTGGGGCCGTTGCGCGAATCACTCGATAGGCTTGAGAGCGTCGATATGTTGGTCACTAACGGTGGGACACCACAAGGGCAAGAGTGGGGGATGCATCTGGTGCCTGGCTTGGCCGTTAACCTACGTACGGGACAACGCTGTCAAGCCTCAATGCTACCGCAAGTGGTGGCAGTCGCCGGGATTGGCCATCCACCACGCTTTTTTAATACCTTGCAGCAAATGGGCGTAACACCCGTTCACAGCCAAGGAATTAATGATCATCAAACCCTCAACGCCGACGAGCTGGACAGGTTGAGCAAGAAGGGGCAACATTTGCTGATGACAGAAAAAGATGCGGTAAAATACCAAGGGATCGCACAAGATAACTGGTGGTATTTACCGGTAGAGGCACGGCTGCCTGACGAGGTAGCTCAGGCCGTATTCACCAAGATAGAACGTTTGCGAACAAACGCGAATAAAAAATAAAGGAACGCTATGGATCACCGCCTGCTTGAAATTGTGGCCTGCCCATCATGCCAGGGCAAACTCTATTATCAACGCGATAACAATGAGTTAGTTTGTAAGTTTGATCGTGTTGCCTATCCGATCATTGATGGTATTCCCGTGCTGCTTGAATCAGAAGCTCGCGATATGTCATTGGAAGAGGTCCAGGGATGAGCCCGTTTTATGTGGTGATCCCGGCGCGGTTTGGCTCGAGCCGCTTGCCGGGTAAACCGTTGGCTGATATTGCTGGCAAGCCGATGATCCAACACGTTTATGAGCGCGCCCAAGCGGCCGGTGCCAGTCAGGTGATTGTCGCAACGGACGATCAACGTATTGAAGCGGCGGTACGGGCGTTTGGCGGTGAGGTGTGTTTAACACGTGCCGACCATGAGTCTGGCACTGAGCGCTTAGCCGAAGTGGTTGAACGCTATGGCTTTGCTGAAGATGACATTATCGTTAATGTACAAGGCGATGAGCCGTTGATCCCCTCTGCGGTGATTGGTCAAGTGGCGGAGAACCTCAGTCAGAATGACCAGGCACCGATGGCCACCTTGGCAGTTGCAATTGATGACAAAGAGCAAGTATTTAATCCCAACGTGGTCAAGGTAGTGACGGATCATAAAGGGTTTGCCTTGTACTTCAGCCGCGCCACCATCCCTTGGGATCGCACCCATTTCGAGGCTGACTCTCCCGACATCCCACAAGCATTGTTGCGGCACATTGGTATTTATGGTTATCGAGCGGGATTTATTAGCCGTTACATTCACTGGACACCGAGTCCGTTGGAGAAGATTGAATCGTTAGAGCAGCTGCGCGTATTGTGGCATGGCGAGAAAATCCATGTGGCGGTTGCCACACAGACGCCCCCACATGGCGTCGATACCCAAGCAGACTTAGAGGCAGTGCGTGCTTATTTAGCCGTAGATAGCAACGCATAGGCGCGGTTTTACGTCTACTGGGAATGGTAATAACAAAGCCGCGAATCAATCGCGGCTTTTTTGGTGGGTGATGTGCTGTGGGGACCTTAATTGGCCGGCTGAGCGATAAAATCACGGAGACGTTGCCACGCTTGTCCCAATCGCTCGTGCCAATAGCGTTCGAACTGCTCGAGGTATTGCGCACGTGGGCCGTATTTTATCCATGGCTGCTTAATTTGCTTTTGCGCCATGAAGTTAGTGGGAGCCGGGATGGGATCGAGTCCAGCGCTTTGAAACTCGTAGACGGCACGATCCATATGTGCCGCGGATGTGACGAGCACTAGGTTACTACTGCCAACCACCGATGCGGCTTGGTAGGCTTCCTCCCATGTATCCTTGGCGGTTTCAAGCAACAGGATACTGTTTTTATTGACACCCAACGCCATTGCGACGCGTGCCAACATACGCGCATGGCTGACTTCATAACCATGGTCATAGCCCGACAAAATTAGCTTGGAGGTGGGGTACATTCGGTGAATACGGATGCCTTCTGCGAGGCGCATTAACGCCGCACGAGAAAGCTCTGAGGTTGGGGGTATGGCGTCATCTACGACATGACTGTTGCCCAGTACCATTACAAAGTCTACCGGCTTTTCCGTGGGGAGAAACGCGGTGTATTGACGCTCAAGTGGACGAAGGAGTCCAGAGGCGACCGGTTGAAACGAAGTGAGAAAAATCCCAGCAAACGCAACGAAGATAACAAAAGATGCCAGCCTTTTACGCTGAGAGAACCAAAGCAGGCATAGCCCGAAAAGACCCAACAATAACAGCGCGGGCAAGGGCATTATCAAGGTTGAGATAAGTTTTTTTAATTCAAACATGCAATGTCGCCCGAAATATAGTCAAACGAGGCACAAATAATGCCATAAACCTTTATTAACGTAAGGCTTGTGACAGAATATGCCTTTCTACCACTCAATGATAACGAATGCCATTGTGACTGAGGATAAAAATTTCGACGACATTGCCCACAAATTTGTTAAAAACATTTATGGATCGGGCAAAGGCGAAATCCGCCAAGCGGTCGTTTGGCAGGACATCGAGCAGATCCTGCACTGTTTTCCGCCTGAGCAGACCCTGCATATTTTAGATGCCGGTGGTGGGGTTGCCCCTATGTCTCGGCACTTGGCGGCGCGCGGTCACAGGGTCACTTTATGTGATCTTTCTTCGCAAATGCTCGACTTAGCCCGTCAGGAGATTGAACAACAGGGCTTACTTGCGCAGTATCAGCTGGTTCATTCGTCGGTGCAGACGATTGGCGACCATTTGAGTGATCCGCCGGATGTGATTTTATTTCATGCGGTACTGGAGTGGACCGCGGAGCCGGAGCAGGTGTTGAAAGACTTGCTTAAGCAACTGCGCCCGGGGGGGATCGCATCGGTGATGTTCTATAACCAAACCGGGTTGCTCTTTAAGAACCTCGTGTGCGGTAACCTCACGCATGTTGAGGAAGGTATGCCGCATCGTAAGCGGTTTAAGCTTCAGCCACCTAAAGGCTTGCAACCAGAGAGCGTGTATCGATGGATGCAAGACAGTGACATTATCCTCAAAGGTAAAACAGGCGTACGCACCTTTCACGATTATATGCGTGATACCAATATTGGTGATTTTACCTTTGAGCAGGTCATGGCGTTGGAGCAACAGCTTTGCCGCCAAGAGCCATTTGTGTCTCTGGGGCGATATATCCATGTATGGGGACAGCACAGTGCCCCAAGCAATCAAGATAAAAACAAGGACAACGGATGAGTGATCAGGCTCAGTCTTCCCAGTCGTGGACAGACGACGCTCAGACAGTACCTGAGTTGGTCAGTTGGGTAAAACAAAGTGACTTAGGGTTAAACCTGCCGCCAGAGCGCTTGGCATTCTTGCTGGCAATGGCGGTGATGAGTCAAGAGCGGTTGGAGGACGAACTGAGCGAGCATGAGCTCGTGGATGTCTTTCGACTGGTCAGTGAGCAGTTTGTTAGCGGTGAAGGTGCCACGCTTGGCAATGTCGCTTTTCGCGCCAACAATGCGATCAACGAAATGGTGCAAGCACGGTTGCTAAGCCGGTTTACCAGTGAAATGACCGATGGTGATAGCATTTACCGCCTCACGCCATTGGCGCTAGGTATTGCGGACTATTACGCCCGTCATCGTGAATACTCAACGCTAAAGCTGTCGGTACAACTGTCTATGGTGGCTGACGAAATCGCTAAGGCGCGCCGTGCGGCGGAAGAAGATGGGGATGCGACCTTTTGGCGTCATAACGTCTATGGTGTGTTGAAGTACTCGGTCGCCGAGATTTTTGACCGCATCGATCTTAATCAGCGCGTGATGGATGAGCAGCAACAACAGGTAAAAGAAGATATTGCTGCGCTCCTCACCCAGGACTGGCAAGCCGCAATCGCTAACTGTGAATACTTGCTCAACGAAACCTCGAGTACCTTGCAAGAGTTACAAGAAACGCTGCAGGCCGCGGGGGATGAGCTTCAGAGTCAGCTGCTTGAGATTCAAGAAGTGGTGCGGGGGCGTGATGATCTTGAGTTCGTCGATCGCATGGTATACAGCTTGCAAATGAAGCTGGATCGTATCGTGAACTGGGGACAGCAAGCGATCGACCTATGGATAGGTTACGACCGCCATGTGCATAAATTTATTCGCACCGCGATTGATATGGATAAAAACCGTGCATTCAGCCAGCGTTTACGTCAGTCGGTATCGGACTACTTTGACGCGCCATGGTTTTTAACGTATGCCGATGCTGAGCGACTGCGTGATACGCGAGATGAAGCCTTGGTGTTACGTGACGATGAAGTCACCGGAGAAATGCCAGAAGAGGTGGCGTTCGAACAATTAAGTGTGGTTGACGATGGCCTTTCACAGAAAGTGTCACAGATGCTCAACCGCCATCGAGAAACCGGACAAGCGATCGACTTAGGTCGTGTCCTGAAAGATTACTTAGCCGAGCACCCACAAGCTCGCCATTTTGATCTCGCGCGCTTAGTGATTAACCAAGCGGTCCGCATGGGCTACTCCCAATCTGATCTTAACGCGATTCAGCCTGATTGGCAGGCGATTAACGACTTCGGAGCTAAGGTACAAGCGAATGTCATCGATAAATACTGAACAGCCAATGCCAGAAGGGCTGGCCAAAGCCATTGCTAACCCTTTGTTCCCGGCGTTGGACAGTGCACTGCGTGCTGGCCGCCATATTGCCAGCGACGATCTGGATAACCACGCCTTGCTGATGGAATTTGAGCAAGAGCTGAATATTTTTTACCAGCGTTATAACGCTGAATTGGTCCGCGCGCCAGAGGGCTTTTTCTATCTTCGTCCTCGCTCAACCAGTTTAATTAGGCGTAGCGTGCTATCTGAACTGGATATGCTGGTTGGCAAAGTCCTTTGTTTTCTGTACTTAAGCCCAGAGCGCTTGGCCCAAGAGGGGATCTTTACCACCCAAGAGCTTTTTGATGAGCTATTAGCGTTGGCTGACGAGAAGAAACTGATGAAGTTGGTCACGCATCGCGCAACAGGCTCAGATCTTGACCGTGAGAAGCTTTTCGACAAAGTGAAAACCTCGCTGCGACGTTTGCGTCGTCTCGGGATGATCTTACCCATTGGTGAGGGAAGTAAATTCCGTGTCAGTGAAGCAACGTTCCGTTTTGGTGCCGATGTACGAAGCGGTGACGATCCACAAGAAGCCCAATTGCGTCTGATTCGTGACGGGGAAGCCGTGGTGCATAGCCAAGCGCACATTCAATCAAGCTTGCTCGATGAGCACTCGGATGAAGACGCAGACAATGCCGATACAGAGACAACAGAGGAGCCGACAGTATGAGCCAGCGCGGTAAGTATCACTCACTCACCATGGTGAACTGGAACGGCTTTTTTGCACGAACCTTTGATATTGATTCCCTCGTCACCACCTTATCAGGCGGGAACGGCGCGGGTAAGTCGACCACCATGGCGGCGTTTATCACCTCGTTGATCCCTGACCAAACCCTGTTGCATTTCCGTAACACCACAGAGGCAGGCAGCTCAAGTGCTTCTCGTGATAAGGGGTTGCACGGTAAATTGCAGCCAGGTGCCTGCTATGCCGCCTTGGATGTAGTGAATTCACGCCAACAGCGGGTGCTGTTTGGTGTGCGCCTTCAACAAGTGGCAGGGCGTGATAAGAAGGTGGATATCAAGCCGTTCGTTTTACAAGGCTTGCCTTCTTCTGTGGCCCCAACCGATGTCTTGGTCGAGACCTTAAATAACGGTCAAGCGCGTGTACGCCAGCTGAACGAGGTAAAAGAGGCGGCGAGCGCCTATGAAACCGCGCACTTTAAAGCTTTTAACTCGGTCACCGACTATCACGCGCAAATGTTTGAATTTGGCGTGCTACCGAAAAAGCTGCGCACCCAGCAAGATAGAGGCAAGTTTTATCGATTAATTGAAGCGTCACTCTACGGCGGCATTTCTAGCGCAATCACCAAGTCGTTGCGCGAGTATTTGTTGCCACAAAATGGTGGTGTGAAAAAAGCCTTCCAAGACATGGAAGTGGCGCTGAAAGAAAACCGTATGACGCTTGAGGCGATTAAGCTGACGCAGCGCGATCGTGACTTGTTTAAGCATTTGATCACGGAAGCGACCCATTATGTGGCCTCGGACTACATGCGTCATGCCAATGAGCGCCGAAGCAAGCTGGAACAAGCGCTGTCGTTGCGGGCGGAGCTGAACGCCGCACAACAGACATTGCAGCAAAAGCAGCAGCATGCGGAAACCATGCGCGCAGAATTAGCCGAGCTGGAAGCCGGGCAAGATCATCTCGAGCAAGATCACCAAGCGGCGGCCGATCATCTGCAGTTGGTGCAATCGGCGATGCGCCAACAAGAAAAAATTGAGCGTTATGAGGAAGATTTGCTCGAGTTGTCGGAGCGACTCGAAGAGCAAATCATGGTGGTGGAAGAGGCCACAGAGCAGCTTGCTGACGCCGAATTGCGCGCGGCGCAGAGTGAAGAGGAAGTGGATAGTCTGAAGACTCAGCTTGCCGACTACCAACAAGCGCTCAACACGCAACAAACGCGCTCCCTGCAGTACCAACAAGCCCTTAATGCCTTGGAGACGGCCCGTCGCCTCACTGACGATGAGACCCTCAGTGCAGACGAGGCCACGACACGCTTACACGCGTTGAAAACGCAAGAGTCAGAACAAACGGATCGGGTTTTGTCCCTCAAACACAAACGCGATCTTGCTTCGGCCACGGCCAATCAGTTTGAACAGGGCTTACGTCTTTTGCACCGTCTTGATCCATCCGTGCACCGTGCTGAGGCTGGCAAGGCCGCCAAGCGTTGGGTTGAACAGGGTAGAGAGCGTCGTTATCTGGCCGATAGCCTGACGCAGCGCCAGTATGAACAGCGCGAATTGAGCCAACGGGCTGAGCAGTATCAGCACGCGAGCCAGTTAGTGTCGGAGTATCAGACGTTAACGGGCGAAACGCTGGCTAACAGTGAAGCGGTCGAGCAAGCCGTGGCGCTGCAGCAAGCGCGACGTGAGGCGCTGCAAGAGGAAAAAGACACCCAAGCCGAACAACTGCGTGAGCTCGCGCGGACACAGGACGCGGTGGACGCACAAATCCAAGATCTTGAGCTCAAAGCACCGACTTGGTTTGCGGCCAATGACGCCTTGACCAAACTGGAAAGCCAAACTGAAAAAAGCTTGGTGGACAGTCAAGCGGTCATGGAGGCGATGCATGCGACGCATGAGGCGGTACGCACGCGCACGCAGCACCAAGATCAGCTGGGCAAACAAAAAGCAGACATTGAACAAGCGATTGAGCAATTGGCGCAGCCTGGTGGCAGCGACGATGCACAATTGCAAGGTCTCGCCGATACCCTTGGTGGCACCTTACTCTCTGAAATTTATGATGATATTACCCTAGATGACGCCCCTTACTTCAGCGCACTCTATGGCCCGGCGCGGCATGCCATCGTGGTGCCCGATCTCAAAGGCGTAAAGGATAAGCTCACGGATTTGGACGCTTGCCCTGATGACTTATACATCATTGAGGGGGATGCCGATGCGTTTGATGATAGCGTGTTTGATGCACAAGAGCTGTCGGGTGCCGTGTGTGTACATCTAAACGATCGGCAAATGCGTTATTCTCGCTTCCCGGCCACGCCACTGTTTGGTCGTGCTGCGCGTGAGCACCGCCTTGAGCAGCTACGTGAACAACGGGAGGCCTTGGTTGAAGAGCACGCCAAAGCGTCCTTTGATGTACAAAAGTGGCAACGCCTGTCACACGCATTTAGCCAATTTATTGCCGAGCATCTCACGGTGGCGTTTGAGCCCGATCCTGAGCAGGCGATCGCCGCTTGCCGCGAAAAACGCGCACAGACTCAGCGAGCGATAAACGATGCCAAGCAAGTGTTGGCACAACACGAGGCGGAGGTGGCGCGTTGTCAGCAAGCGCTACAAATCCTCGATAAGCTTCGCTACTGTGCCGAGGCGCTCACAGAGGATAATCTTGAGGCACGCTTGCAAGCGGCTATGGCGCGCGTAGAGACGGCGAAAGAGGCACAAGGCTTTATCCAGCAACATGGAGAAACCTTAGCGGCATTGGAAACCAGCCTGGCAACACTCGACAGTGACCCTGAGCAATTTGATAAGCTGGAGCAAGCCTACCAAGAGGCGGATAACGCCTTGCAGGCGATTAAGCAGCAAGTGTTTGCTGTTGCCGATTTAGCGGAGCGTCGTCCGCATTTTGCCTATCAAGATGCGTCAGATATGCTGACGCAAAGCAGTGAGCTTAACGAACAGCTTAAAGCCAAACTGAAAGATGCCGAGCAGGTGCGCCAACGTGAACGTGAATCGCTCAAGCAAATTCAGTCGCAGACGAGTCAATATCACCAGGTGCTTGCCTCACTCAAAAGTGCCCATCAGTCTAAGCAAGAGACGCTGAACGAGTTTAAGCGAGAGCTCGGTGAGTTAGGTGTGCAAGCGGATGAAGACGCCTTAATGCGCGCACAAAGCCGCCGTGATGCCTTGTACGAGCAAATGCATCAGGCCCGGCAGCGTCACAGTGAACTCTCGCGTGGCATTACGTCACTGGACATGGAAACCAAGTCGCTCACCAAGGAGTTGCGTAAACTGCTCAAGCAGTACCAAGCGCTTCGTCAGTTTGTGGTCAACGCCAAAGCGGGTTGGTGCAGTGTCCTGCGTATTGCGCGCGATAACGGGGTGGAAAAACAACTGCATCGTCGAGAAATGGCGTACATGTCAGCTGACGAGCTTCGCTCTTTGTCGGATAAATCCTTGGGGGCATTGCGCCTTGCGGTCGCTGACAATGAAACCTTGCGTGATGCCTTGCGTGCGTCGGAGGATGTCGGACGGCCTGAGCGTAAAGTCTTATTCTATGTGGCTGTGTATCAGCATTTGCGCGAGCGTATCCGTCACGACATTATTCGCACCGATGATCCGGTCGAAGCGATTGAGGAAATGGAAGTCGAGCTGGCAAGGCTCACTGAAGAGCTCACGCAGCGTGAACAACGTCTGGCGATCAGCTCCGAGTCGGTAGCCAACATTATTCGCAAGACCATTCAGCGCGAGCAAAACCGGATCCGTATGCTCAACCAAGGGCTACAGAACGTGGGCTTTGGTCAAGTGCAAGGCGTGCGCCTCAATGTGTCTATCCGTGAAACCCATGCACAGTTGCTGATGGGCTTGGCTGAACATGCTGACCAGCACCAAGATTTATTCGGCAATCCAAATCTCACGTTTTCAGAAGCGATGGCCAAGTTGTTCCAACGTTTGAACCCGCATATTGAAATGGGACAACGTGCCCCGCAGACACTGGGCGAAGAGCTATTGGACTACCGTAACTATCTGGACTTGGGCATTGAAGTCAACCGTGGAACGGATGGTTGGCTGAAAGCGGAATCCGGCGCGTTGTCGACCGGTGAAGCGATTGGTACCGGCCAAGCAATCTTGCTGATGGTGATCCAAAGCTGGGAAGAGGAGTCACGCCGACTGCGTGGCAAAGATGTGATCCCATGTCGCTTACTTTTCCTTGATGAGGCGGCCCGTCTGGATGCCAAATCGATCTCGACCTTGTTTGAGTTGTGTCATCGTTTAGATATGCAGCTGTTGATTGCGGCACCAGAAAACATCAGCCCAGAGCAAGGCACGACGTATAAACTGGTCCGTAAAATCTTCAATGACCGCGAGCACGTTCATGTTGTGGGCTTGCGCGGGTTTGGTGAAGAGAAGCGTCGGGAGCTAGAGCGTGAGCCGGTGATGGAATAATCGTCAGACAAGGCGAAAACGAAGGGGTCGACCTTGAGGCCGACCCCTTTGGGTTTTAGTCGGTTTTAAAGTGACTGATCCGCGCTTCCAGGGTACGGGCATGTTCACGTAAGTGATTGACGGTTTGTTCAGTGTTGCGCGTACGCTCTGAAACATGATCCGCCGATTGTGCCATCGTGTTGACATTTTGGCTGATTTCATCGGTCACCTGCGTTTGCTGGTTGGCTGCGGTGGCAATTTGCATGTTCATCTCGTTGATTTGCTCAATCATGGTTTTGATTTGCCCCAGCTTGTCGTTGTTTTCGTGACAATGCTCAACGCTTTGGGTCACCGCGTCATTGGCTTGGGTCATCCCATCGGCGGCACCGCGCGTCTCCTGTTGCAAGGCGTCGACCTTGGCACGAATTTCCTCCGTAGAGGATTGGGTTCGTGTCGCCAAAGAGCGCACTTCGTCAGCGACCACAGCAAATCCGCGTCCTTGCTCACCAGCACGGGCCGCCTCAATCGCCGCATTGAGGGCTAACAAATTGGTTTGCTCGGCAATTTCTTGAATCACATCCAACACCGACCCAATGGACTCACTCTCGTGTGATAGCTTCTCCATCGAGCGGGTGGCTTTGTCCATATGATCTTTGAGTGTTTGCATTTGGCTGACCAAGGCTTCGCCTTTTTGGCTGCCTTCATTGGCGGTTTGGGTAATCGTGTCAGACGCTTCAGAGGCATTGCTCGCATGCTCTGATACTTCGCTGATGGAGGCGGCCATCTGTGTGGCAGCGGTAGCGACCTGGTTCGAGCTTTTGGCTTGCTCGTCCACTTGCCCACGTACAGCCACTACGTCATCACTGATATCGTTGGCTGATGACAACAAGGTTTTTGACGCGTCGTGTGTTTTTTGAATCACGTCTCGGAAGCTTTGGAACATTTCGTTGAGGCTGTCAGCCAACGTAGAGAGCTCATCTTTACTGGTATGGTGCAACGTGATCGTCAAATCTTTACTATCTGCCACCTGTTTGATATTGGTGGCGAGTTTTAAGATAGGCGCGCCAATGCTTTTACCCAACCAATACGCTGCTAGTGCGGCGAGACTGCCTAGCAGCACTGCCGTAAACGCGGTCACAACGCCGATGTCTGTGCGTAATTTGGTAATGGCTGTAAAGACTTCATCGGTGTCTTGCTGACTGATCACCGCCCATGTCACCCCGTAGACGTCAATGGGCGAATAAGAAGCCAGTACCTCAGTATTACGATAGCTCGTTTGCGTGACAAACCCTTGCTCTCCCCGTAGCGCTCTTTTTACCGCAGGGTTATCGAGGGGTTGGTTACCAGCGGCGGAGTTTTGATAATCAATGCGGTGAATGGTATCGGCATTAAGCCCTTGGCTTTCTAGTGCACTGAGGTAGGCGTCTTTATCATCACTCAACAGACGTGGCTGCGTGCGTAATAGGTTATCGGGACCAACTAATAATATTTCACCACTGGTGCCCATCCCTGACTCTGCCCATTGACCATTATTACTAATGAGCTCACTGATACGATCGATCGGCATTTGAAATATCAACGCCCCGATCTGCTGACCATTTTTATAAACTGGACTCGAGATAAATGAAGCTGGACTGTCGTAGGAGGGATAGTAAGGGCGAAAGTCTATAAAGCCCAGCTCACCCTGAGGCGCTTTGCGTACCGCTTTATAGGCATCAGCCAAGCCACTGGTTGAATACGGGCCGGTTAACAGGTTGGTCGCGTAATCCAGCTCTTTGTAAACGCTATAGACAATATTGCCCTGATTATCGACCAGGAAAATATCGTAGTAGCCGAAGGTCTTTAAATAATGCTGAAAGTTGGGATGAAAGACGCTGTGGATCTCACTGTAGACACTGCCGTCGTTGGCTTTCGCCATGGCATCTTTACTTCCTAATGGATGGGGGTTGCCGCTGATATACGCGTGTTGCAGCCGTTTAGCTACATCAGGTAACTGATTGTACCTTCCCATTACGTCGGTGGATGTATCGTTAATCTCTTGATAGGTCGCGCCGAATTGATTGCGATAATAACTGGCCAGTTGGCTCTCTTGGCTAGGGGAGTTGGCAGTGTCTGCGGCGATGGTGTTAAACGCTTGTGCCAATTGTGCCAGTGCATCTTCTGTCATGGTGGAGTCTGACAGCGTATTAATTTGATCACCAATGAACTTGAAGTAATTACTTATTTCCGACTTTTTCGACGCTTTCACCGCCGTTAGTTGCGATTTTACTTTCTTATCAAGTGCTTGTGATGATAAGCCGATGGTTCTAAACGCTAAGATAGCCGCAATAGTTAAAACACAGGTTAATGATGCCGCAACGATTGCGAGCGTGATCTTATTACTGATTCTCATCGTGACACTCCTTCCTACCTCACGTTTTGAATCTAGTCACGGCGGATAAAAAGTGCGTAGAAAAGGGGATGAAATTTGAACAAATGGTGAGCGTGTGTCTAGCTAATCAGTCGTAATGGGTGGTTTCTAGACAGGCAGTGAGAAAAGCAGGGAGGTGCGATGACCTCCCTAAGTAGCGTGAGTATTTACTCAGTTTTGAAATGACCGATAGTATCAGCCAGACGTGCTGACCGTTGGCTTAAGCCGGTGACGGTTTCTGCGGTGTCATGCGTGCGTTGTGAGACGATTTCAGCCGATTGCGCGATATCAGAGATGCTTTCGCTGATTTCTGTCGTCACTTGCGTTTGCTGCTGGGTGGCATTGGCAATGTGTGAGGTCATCTGATTGATTTCGGTGACCATGTTGGCAATATCAACCAGTGCGGCGTTATTTTGCTGACAATAATCCACACAAGCGTCGACGGTTTGGCTGGTGGTATCCATATCTGCCACCGCTGACTGCGTCTCTTGACGTAATGCGGCAATTTTATCGCGGATACTTTCGGTCGAGTCTTGGGTACGTGAGGCGAGGGTGCGCACCTCTTCGGCAACCACGCTGAACCCGCGGCCTTGCTCGCCCGCGCGCGCCGCTTCAATCGCCGCATTCAGTGCCAACAAGTTGGTTTGCTCGGCAATGGCTTGAATCACATCCAGTACGGTACCGATTTCTTTGCTCTGTTGCGATAAGCGACCCATGGTCGCTGTTGCAGCATCCATGCTCGATGACAAGGTGCGGATTTGCTCAACCAGGTCGTCACCAATTTTTGAGCCCGTGTTGACGGCTTGCGTGATGTCATCAGACGCGGTGGAGGCTTGGTCTGCATATTGGGCAACGTCCGTGACGGAAGTGGCCATTTCTGTCGCTGCCGAGGCAACTTGATGGGTATGCTTGACTTGGTCGGCGACCCTATCGCGCATAGTGACCACGTCTTGATTAATGTCGTTAGAGGCTTGGCCGAGTAACCCAGAAGCTTGATGCGCCTCTTGAATCACCTGTTGGAAACTGGCGAACATGTCATTGAGCGAGCGGCCGAGCAGTGCCATTTCGTCTTTACCGCTATCAGGTAAGCGTTGGGTTAAATCTTTATTTTCTGCAATGGTTTTGATCCGTGTAGTGACCGCAATCATTGGTTTGGCAATATTGCCACCGAGAATATAGGCAATTACGATCGCCACGCCAACAAGTACCAACGAGGTAATAACCGTCGCTTTTAAAATAGTGTCTTGCATGGCAGCGACTTGTGATAGCGCCTCTTGCTGACTGATTTGATTGACCAGCGCCCAACGCTTGCCGAAGACATCAATCGGTGAGTAAGCGGTATAGACGGTTTGGTTGCGATAACTCTGCTCTTTGCCAGTACCCGTTTCGCCCGCCAGCGCTTGCGCAATGCTTTGGGATGCCATCGGCATTTGGCCCGCTGCGGTATCGGTGAACTCAATGCGGCGAATCAAGTCGGGTTTGACGCCATTGGTGCGCAACAAGTGTAAATACTCAGATTTGTCCTCTTGTAAAGCGCGCGCTTCGGTGCGGAGGACTTTATCAGGCCCCACCATAAACATTTCGCCGCTTTGTCCAAAGCCTGCGGATTGCCATTGGCCTTGACCGCTGATCACGCCACTTAAACGCTGAATCGGCAATTTAAAGATGAGTACACCCTGCGTTTCGCCGTTTTCGACGATAGGGGTGGCGATAAATGAGGCCGGTTCATCGTAGCTGGGAAAGTAAGGGCGATAATCCACAAAGCTGATGTCGCCGGCTTTTGCATCAATCGCCTCTAAGAAGGCGTCACCCATGCCGCTGGTAGCGTAGGGACCAGCAAATAAGCTGGTTCCAAAGTCAATCTCTTTGGCCACTGAATAGACGATACGGCCATTGGCATCGGCTAACACGATGTCTTGGTAGCCAAACGTTTCGGCAAAGCGATGGTAGTTGGGGTGATATTGAGTGTGCACCTTGTCATACGTGGAGCCATCATTGGTTGTCACCAACTTGTCTTTCTCGCCCAAAGGATGGGGGCTGCCGCTGATATAAAATTGCTGCAGTGTCCGCGTGGCAGGGGCTAGCGCTGCGAGGTTGGAGCGTGCATTGGCGTTGGTATCATTGCGCGCTTTGTAAACATCGCCGAAGGTGTCGGTGTAGTAGTCTTGCAGCGCGCGCCGGGCCGCTCTATCGGTGCGGACTTCACGACTGTAGCGTCGATAAGCTTGGCTAAAAGAGGTCACCGCATTTTCGGTCATGGTGGAGTCGGCCATTGAGGTTAATTGCTGGCCGATAAATGAAAAATAACTGGTTAATTCAGAGTGCTTGGCTTCGCGTACTGCTTTAAGCTGGCTAATCGCCTGCTCTCGCATTTCATCGCCAAACAGTGTGGTGGTTCGGTTTGCCAACACCGCGGCGGTGGCGACAATACAAATAACACAGGCGGAGATGATCGCCGCAGAAACCTTGGTGCGAACTTTCATACTACTAAACTCCTGAAACGTCGTTATGACGGCATCAAATCAAGGCACCTTACTGGCGTAAAGTGGAGGTGGGGGCTTATTCGATAGGGAAATAACATGCTCAAACCGTTAGGTCGCACTCTAGCATTGCCACACTGTGGTATTGGCCAAATTTTTCACCGACATCATTTAGCTGTCCAACTTGTTGGAAGCCAAAGCGACGATGCAATGCCAATGACGCTGGATTGGGTAGCGTGACGAGAGAATAGGCGCGGCGCAGGGCCTTATCGCGCATTCCGTCGAGCAAGGTTTGCATTAATGCCGAGCCAACCCCACGGCCACCGGCATCGGGGGCCGCATAAATGGTGATTTCTGAGGCGATGTGGAAAGCCTGCTTGGGATTGAAAGGCGTATTGTAAGCAAAGCCAAGGATTTGTTGGTCTTGCTCTGCCACCCAGGCTTGATAGCAGGAGGACGGATCAAACTGAGCGAACCATTGTTTACGTTCAGCTAATTGCCATGGGCACAAGTCAAACGTAATGGCAGTGTGTGTAATGTAATAATTATAAATCGTATTGATCGCGTCACAATCACGCAATTCCATGCGTCGAATAAGCATTTTCGCTTCCTTTTCGCTTTTTTTGCGCGACATAAGATAACGAAGTTCACCGCATTCGCCAAGTGTTGGTGATAAATTAAACACTTGTTGTACATTTAACACCCAAACAGTGCTGCCCTTTGCGCGAAAACAAACGAACGCACTGTTAGGCTAACAAAATGCTCGATAAGGCATTGAGGGTGGCGGGAGATAGGATTAGCATGATAGCTCCACTTCTCGGCATAAAGGATCCGTTTTGTCAGAGTTTAAAGCGACATCTATTTCTCCGGTCGGTCCGTTTTTCTCGCCCATGGTGCAAGGTTACTGGCGACTGGATGATTGGCAAATGACACCGCAGCAGCGTTTAAGCTTTCTTAAGGCGCATATCGATTTGGGGGTGACGACGGTCGACCATGCGGATATTTATGGTGACTACCGCTGTGAAACACTGTTTGGCCAAGCGCTGAAGCTTGATCCCAGCGTGAGGGACGATATCCAAGTGGTGTCGAAGTGCGATATCAAGTTGGTCAGTGAAGCGGCTCCAAACCGCAAAATCAACCATTACGATACCAGTTACCGGCATATTTTGGAGTCGGTAGATAACTCATTGTCTCGTTTGGGCGTGGAAAAACTGGATGTGTTACTGATCCACCGTCCTGACGCGTTGATGGATGCGGATGAAGTGGCTGAAGCATTCACCACGTTGCGTCATCATGGCAAGGTGGCTCACTTTGGCGTGTCTAACTTTACGCCTGCACAGTTCGACCTGCTTCAGTCTCGTTGGGATGAATCCTTGGTCACCAACCAAGTTGAAATCAACCCGCTACGTTTTGATGTGGTCCATGACGGGACCCTGGATCAGTTACAGCGCTTGCGTATTAAACCGATGGCGTGGTCTTGTCTTGCAGGCGGTGAGATGTTTAACGGCGAGTCTGAGCAGGCTGTGCGGGTACGTGATACCTTGCATGCTATTGGCGAAGAGCTCGGTGGTGCGACGATCGATCAGGTTATTTATGCTTGGGTGATGCGTCATCCGTCTCAACCTTTGCCGATCATTGGCTCGGGCAATATTGAACGTGTCAAAGCAGCCAAAGCGGCTTACGACCTCAAACTCACGCGCGAGCAATGGTATCGGATATGGGTAGCGTCAAAAGGACACAATGTACCTTAAATAACAGCGTGTAACTGACTGACTCTCAAGCCATAAGGCGGCTATTAGCCGTCTTTTTTTGTGGATTGTCTGGGGACGGAATAGGGGCAATATGGCGCATTGATAACGGATGAGTGGAAACTGCTATACGGTAAATGGTGCGACTGGGTGTCGCATGCAGAGCCAGTGCATGACTGATGGCGACAAAAAGCGAACGTCCTTTGCTTTTAATACGCCACTTGCTTTTAATACGCCGTAGTAGGCAGGTGGACCGGTGGAGACATCCTGTTTACCCGCCGGAGACCATTATTTTTTTGCCTGGAATTGCGAATTATGTGAGGTGAGGGCAGACACTTCTAGCATCGGTGCCGCATCAATATCATCGGCGTTCATCATCGAAGATATACGTTGTACCGATGACAGCAATAACGATTGCTCCCACTCATCTAAACTTTGAAAGCGTGAAATAAAGTTTTCTTGTAGGGGCTTGGGTGCTTGTTCTAACGCCGCTTCCCCTTGCTCGGTCAAGTGGGCATGCACTTTACGCTTATCAAGCTCACTGCGAACACGCAAAATCAACCCGCGCTTTTCTAGACGATCAAGAATGGTCGTTGCCGTTGCCTGACTCATATTGGTATGGGTCGAGAGCTTACGAATGGTCACTTGGCCCAGCTCTTTAATCGCACGCATTAGGACAAGTTGGGGGCCAGTGATCCCGGATACTTTGTTAAGTTTTCGTGAATGCAGGTCTATTGCGCGGATGATTTGCCGCAGCGCAACCAGTACTTCTTCGTGTTTTTCCATTTACTCACCTCCACCAGAAAAAATCGCCAACGAAACTTACAATACCCGCGGTTGGAGTGCAAAGGCATCGAGAGAAAAATCGACTTTTTATGGTTTTTTTCACTATCAAATAATCAATGTGCTTTCAGTCTATTATAACCCTTAGAGTTCAAATTAAATCTAATTTATTGTTATTTTTAGCTGTTTCAGTGAGCAGGCGCAAAAAGTGCCACATAGTCATCAATTTAAGCAGTCAAGAGGTCGGATCAGCGTTGCAACAAGTTGCATTAAACCATGCTTAGAGTGTGGAGATCACAGCTTTGATAATAGCCTCAATTCTTTGTTGCATTTAGTAACATAATGCTTAGAATCTCTCGCATACAAACGATAATAGTTCTCATAACTGTTCATATCAAAGCGAAGGACAAAGTACTATGGAAATGACCCCTTTTAAGCGTAACCTTATCGCGCTTTCCTTATTTGCCGCACCTCTGGGTGTTAATGCGGCGACGCAAGAAGACGTTGTTGAACATTACGCAGATATCGCGCATGCGGTATTCGCAGACTCCCACGCGACAGCGGTCGCGCTCGATGAGGCTATTGAGGCTTTTACTGCCAGCCCCTCTCAAAAAACCTTTCAGGCAGCAAAAAAAGCATGGTTAGACGCGCGAGTCCCTTATCAGCAGTCAGAAGTGTTCCGTTTTGGCAACGCGATTGTTGATGATTGGGAAGGACAGCTGAACGCGTGGCCATTGGATGAAGGTTTGATTGATTATGTGGCAGACGGTTACCAAGCAGAGCTGGGGAATGCCGGTGCGACAGCAAACATTATTGCCAACCAGAGTATTCAAATTGGTGCGACCGATTTAGACGTGGCTGACATTACGCCAAAACTGTTGGCAAGTCTCAATGAGGTAGGTGGGTCAGAAGCCAACGTTGCTTCCGGTTATCATGCGATTGAATTTTTGCTGTGGGGGCAAGACTTAAATGGCACTAACCCAGGTGCGGGCGAGCGCCCATACTCTGACTTTGCTTACGGGGAAGACTGCACGAACGGCCACTGCGACCGTCGCCGCGAGTACTTGAAAGCGGCCGCCGATCTTTTGGTGGATGATTTAGCCTGGATGCGCGACCAGTGGGCGGAAGGTAATAAAGATAACTATCGCGCGACGCTATTGGCGGATTCGAGCGAGAACGGTTTACGTAAGATGCTGTTTGGTATGGGGTCACTCTCGTTGGGCGAGTTGGCCGGCGAGCGCATGAAGGTGGCATTGGAAGCCAACTCGACCGAAGACGAACACGATTGTTTCTCTGATAATACCCACAATTCGCATTTTTATAACGAGCAAGGCATTTATAATGTCATGATGGGAACCTATCAGCGTGTTGATGGCAGCAAATTGACCGGGCCATCAGTGCTCGACTTGGTCAAAGACAAAGATACTGACGCGGCAAGCGCGATCAAGACAAGCTTTGACCAAGCGCGTGAGCAAGTCAAAACGCTGGTTGTGTCAGCGGAAGAAGACAATGTGCATTTTGATCAATTGATAGCGGCGGGCAACAATGACGGTAACCAACTCGTCAATGCATCCATTACCGCACTGGTTGACCAAACCAAACACATTGAGAAAGCCGCTCAGATCATCGGCATTGATAATCTCAACCCAGATACCGCGGACCATCAATTCTAATTGTCCGCTAATGATGTTAAGCCCCGTGCCGCGGGGCTTTTTGCTTTGTCAGGATACAACATGAAGTCCAAAGTCATTGTTTACCTCGGTGCAATCGGCATCAGTGCCTTGGTGAGCGCGTCAGCGGTTGCTTTTGAACGCACCTCTGGTGGCCGCACCACGGTGATTAAAGAAGGTGCCAACGCTTTCTCCCAACCTGCCGCTAACCTACCCATGAGCGAGCGCATCGACTTCAGTGTCGGGAACAGTTTTTTTCGTAACCCCTGGGTGAGTTCGCCGGCTTCAACCGATGCGCGTGATGGGCTTGGCCCTTTGTTCAATACCAATGGCTGTCAAAATTGTCATATTAAAGACGGCCGTGGGCATCCGCCTTCTCCTGGCGATACCAACGCCGTGTCTATGTTGGTGCGATTGAGTGTGCCGGCAATGAGCGAAGCAGAAAGGCAGAAATTGATCCAATATGGCAATATTCCCGAGCCAAATTATGGGGGTCAGTTGCAAGACTTTGCACTGCCAGGCGCGAAGCCAGAAGGAAAGGTCGCCATTACCTATTCTGCGGTCCCCGTGACCTTTGCCGATGGTGAGACTGTCACTCTGCGTCAGCCACATTTAACGGTCACCGATCTTAATTATGGGCCGATGGCAGAAAATGTTCAGATGTCGGCGCGGATTGCGCCTCCGATGATTGGATTGGGGCTGTTGGAATCCATTCCTGCGGAAGACATTTACGCCCTGGCTGATCCTGATGATGCCAATGGCGATGGGATCTCAGGACGACCAAATCAAGTGTGGGATATCGAAAAACAACGCACTGCGCTTGGCCGGTTTGGTTGGAAAGCAGGATTACCCACGGTTAACCAACAAAACGCCGCGGCCTTCAATGGCGATGTGGGATTAACCACCTCCATGTTTCCTCATCATAATTGTATGCCGTCACAGTCTGTGTGCGACGAGATGCCCAATGGTGGTGATCCAGAAGTCAGCGACAATATCCTCGGGTTTGTAGAGTTTTACGCCCGTCATTTGGCTGTGCCAGCACGTCGCAATATGCAGGATCCGGCAGTGAAAAAGGGACAAGATACCTTCGTTCAAGCCGGCTGCAATGCGTGTCATGTGGCGTCTTTTACCACTGCAAAGCGTCCAGCGCTTCAGGCGCTCAGCGAGCAACGTATTCACCCCTATACAGACTTGCTTTTGCATGACATGGGAGCGGGGCTAGCGGATCATCGTGGAGAGTTTATCGCCAACGGCAGAGAGTGGCGCACACCGCCTCTATGGGGCATTGGGTATACCAAAGAAGTGAATGCGGATGCCACCTACCTACACGATGGTCGCGCGCGTACCCTCATGGAAGCCATTTTATGGCATGATGGCGAAGCCGCCAGTGCGAAACAGCGTGTGCTGGCGATGCCGAAAGCTGAGCGTGACGCCTTGATCGCGTTTTTACGTTCATTATAACAACAATATGCTGGAGTCTTGTCGCATGCGTTTTCGACTCAATCCTATCGCCGCGCTCTCTCTGAGCGCCACGGTATTACTCGGTGGGTGTTTATCTCAAGCCGAGACTGGGCCTAATCACGGCCTATGGCAACTACAAAAGCAGCGAAGTGAGCAGTTCCTTTCTGCGACCGCGGATCTGGCTAAGACCACGCAATCGGTCTGTACTCAGGATACGCCCATTGAGGATGCGCGCCAAGCGTGGAAGACGGTGATGGCCAATTGGATGCCGTTACAAGGGGTAGAAAAAGGGTCTGAGGACGCCTTGGCGCAAAGTTGGCGTATTCAGTTTTATCCTGACAAAAAAAATACCACAGGGCGAAAAATTAATGCCTTGCTGGCCAGTGATACACAGTGGACCGCGGAGGCATTGGCCGAGCAAAGTGTGGCCGTGCAAGGCGTCGGCGCGATGGAGTGGTTGCTTTATGATCAGCAAGCTGACTTAAGTCAACCGAAACACTGTGAAGTGGCGATGGCGGTCAGTGCTCGCTTGCAACAAACGGCATCTGCGCTCAATGCGGCTTGGCAGCAAAATCCTTGGCATGGCATGCCGCCTTCGATGGCGGTATCAGAAAAGCTCGGTGCGTTGACCCATCAGCTGGATTATGTGCTGAAGAAACTGTCTGGCCCTCTGGGTAAACCGGGCTTTCCTAACCCTTACCAAGGTGAAGCGTGGCGCTCACGGCACTCTCTCACATTGTTACGCCAAAGTATCAAAGCGATGCAAACCCAATATCACGCTGAGGGTGGCATTGAACAATCCCTCCGTGAGCGAGGTTATGATGAGGTCGCGGATCGTGTCAGCGAGCATTGGCAGTTGGCATATAACAGCGTGCCACAAGATGGCGAACCCTTATTTGACAGGCTAAATAGCGTCGCAGGGTATCGAGACATGCTCACCGTCTACAACAATCTAGAATATCTCAAGTTGGTGCTAGGCGGTCAGGTCGCGCAAGATTTAGGTATTATCGTCGGGTTTAATGCATCAGATGGAGACTAGTTTAAAGCGACGCCGTTTATTAAAAGCGGCACTGATGGGAGCGGCGCTGCCTACAGTGGTGAATGCGTTGAGTGGTTGTCGTGGCAACAGCACGTCAGCGCGTTGTGAGCTACTCGGCTGCGCGCTGAGCAGTGATGGAACGTTCGCGGTTGTCGGCGCTGACCGTATGGGACAGCCCGTCTTCCGTCTTCCGTTACCCGCGCGCGGTCATGGTGTCGCCGCCCAACGTCGCGAGGTTGGGACACTGGGTGTGGCATTTGCGCGTCGGCCCGGTCATTTTATGCAGGTGTTTGATTATCAACGTGGCGTGACGTTGTCACAGGTGGCGGCCAGCGCAGAACGCTACTTTTACGGTCATGGCGTGATTTCTGATGATGGTCAATGGTTATATACCACTGAAGGAAAACGTCAAACCAGCGAGGGCGTGGTCGGTGTTTATCGACTGAGCGAGCACGGCCAGGTGAAAAAAGTGCGTGAGATAAGCGGCTTTGGGATTGGTCCTCATGAAATCGCGCTGGCGGATGCGAACACACTGGTGGTGGGGGTCGGTGGCATGCATACCGATGGCCGCACCGTGCTAAACATCGATTCAATGTCACCGGCGTTGGTGTACATCGACATCGACGCGGGTGAGGTGGTTGAGCGTGCTGAATTAGCCAATAAAAAGCTGAGTATTCGTCATTTGATGGTGTCAGATGAAGGCTATGTGGTGACGGGGCAGCAATACCATGGTCAGGATAATGCCCCCTTGGTGGCCATTCACCGTCGTGGTGAGCCGATGAAAATGCTCAATGCCACCCCTGAGCAATGGGCTCGATTTAACAACTATGTGGCGAGTATCGCGACACTCAATGGCTGGGTGGTGGCGACCTCACCCAGAGGCAATTGCTACGGTGTCTGGTCATTAGACACGAAAAAAATGATAGGTTTGCATCCATTAGTGGATGCCTCTGGTGCCAGTCGTGACGGTGATGTGATCAACTTAAGTTCAGGGGGCGGCAAAATGGTGACCCTTGATAGCGCACATCATCCCGATTATCAGATGACGCCAGTACGATGGGATAATCATTGGATAACGCTGGTGTAATGAAAGCATGGTAGCGTGAAAAGCGGTAGTCTGGAGAGGCTGCCGCTTTTTGTTTCATTGCGGGTTGGGGGGCGAGAAAAAATCAGGCGATGATTTTGTCGAGACGGGGGCAAAATTTGCCATAATTAAAGCATGGATGAGGAGGGGCGTATGGTGAGAAGGCACGGTGCCTGGTTGGCTAACCTTCTGATAGGATGTTGTTTTTGGGTAAACCCCGTTGTGGCAAATGAGGCGATCGAGGCCGGTGGCATGCGGTTTT
Organism: Salinivibrio sp. ML198; assembly: GCF_001996015.1. NCBI lineage: Bacteria > Pseudomonadati > Pseudomonadota > Gammaproteobacteria > Vibrionales > Vibrionaceae > Salinivibrio > Salinivibrio sp. ML198. The sequence continues at coordinate 21,255 of NZ_MUEZ01000014.1, read as the reverse complement.
TGGCACCATCCACCTCGGCGCATTCGGCCTCAGATCAAGCGGCGTCGGCTGAGCAAACCCTGTCGGCTGACGATCATCGTCAACGCGCCTATCAGTATGCGCGCGATTGGTTGGAGTCGGCCGCCCCCGATGCCACTGTTTTGGCCTATCCCTCAGCGCTGACTCAAGACTATCTCGATAATGGGTTTTCTCTGCTTTGGACCCAGGATACAGCGCGGGACGAGCTTGCAACGCAAGTTAATGTGATTTCATTGGCCAGCTTCAGTCCGGAATTTGAGTGGCGCGCGTGGCAACTTCGCCAACTCCGCCAGCAGGGTAGCGACACCGCGTATGATATTTTTGCTACCGACACCGCGTATGCCTTGATGAGTTACCTGGATGCGGTGTCCGATAAAGGTATGCGTTGGTTTTTTGGCTCTTTGCATCACACGCCACTGCCCGAGCCCTCCGAGTCTCAGCGAGCGTCCTTTTTTCAAGCAGGTTTGGGGCCGGCGTTGCCCGCTTTTCTGCGCAAGCTTCGGCCTCAGCATCCGCAATATACCGCGCTGATTAAGCAGATTGTTCGCTTGCAACGTCAAGCCCGCTCAGTGTGGCCCAGCGTGACCAGCGATGGATTGATTTACCCTGACCAAGCGGTAGCGATCCCCTTGGCGCTCAACTTAGTTGATAACCTGCGGGTGCAGGGATATTGGGGGAACAGTCAACGGTTAGAGGCACTGGATGGTAAAACGGTGCAATATGGTGGCGATCTACTCGATGCCGTTAAACGGTTTCAGTCACAACACGGACTGAGTGTGGATGGCATCATTGGCCCGTCAACGTTGAAATGGCTTAATTTAGATGCGTCGGCGCGGATCCGGCTGCTGGCGCTTAATGCGGAGCGGTTACGGTTATGGCCCCAGCAACAACCGGATCGCATTGTGGTCAACATCCCGGATTATCGTATGCGCCTGTGGTCTAACGATCAGAATGTGTTCGAGAGCAAAGTGGTGGTCGGACGCCAATCTAGACGCACGCCCTTGTTCTCGTCACGACTCGACTCTGTGGTACTCAATCCAAGCTGGAATGTGCCTCGGAGCATAGTGCAAAAAGATATCCTGCCCAAACTGGTAGATGGGCACGAGTATTTGTCTCAGCATCAATATCGTATTTTGCCCAATTGGCAAAGTGACACCCAGATTGACCCTAGCTCGATTGATTGGCAAAAAGTGTCAGTCGACGGGTTTCCCTATCGGCTTCAGCAGGCACCAGGTCGAGGGAACGCCCTCGGAAAATACAAATTCAACACGCCCAATCGTAATGCTATCTACTTGCATGATACGCCAGCGCAAAGCTTATTCAGCCGGTCACGGCGTGCATTTAGTTCCGGCTGTATCCGTGTCGAGCAAGCGGAGCAACTGGCGGACTTATTATTGGATTTATCGGGTAAGCAGCTGACCGACTACCAGTACTATATTGATAAAACCCAGACCAAGTGGGTACCGCTCAAAAAACGTTTAGCGGTACAGACCATTTACCAGACGGCTTGGGTCACTGATGAAGGGGAATTGGCCTTTCGTGATGACGTGTACGCCTATGATGTTCCCGCAAAACGTAAGATCACCACACAAGAGCCCAGTTATTTAACCCAGCAGCGTCATTCTGTGCAGATGCAAGCGCAATAGCCACCAGGAAGCCGCGTATAACCGCGGCTCTCTTCATGTCGGTATAGGCGAGTCACGCCATTGTCGTTAGCTCAACGAGATGTATCAGCGTTAGGCTGGTGGCTCAGGTGAGGGGCAATGTAGCGTTGATAGCGTTTGGGTTTTAAGCGCTTAAGATCGACCAAAACAAGACCATCAATACAATCGGCAAAGTCAGGATCCACGCCGAAGTCGAGGAACTGGACACCACCTGGTTCGCATAACTCACTGTACTGTTTATACAAGGTCGGGATCCCGACGCCCAAGTGATCGAGTAGCATTTTAAGTTGTTTAAGGTCTTTGGCGTAATCGTTCCCGCAGAAGTGACCCAGAAGCTCACTTTCTTTACTGTCTGCCAGTTCAAAGGGGCGTTTAGAGCGTGCACACTCGCTCTCGCCAGTAAAGTAGGTACGGTAAAAGAAAATGAGCAATTCTTTAGCCGCCTGTGGCATGGCGTTGCTGATGGTGACTGGACCAAACAGATAACGGTATTGTGGCTTCTGCGCGAGCAGAGCGCCAATACCAAGCCATAAATAGTCCAAACTCCGTTTGCCCCAATATTTAGGTTGCACAAAACTACGTCCCAGCTCCAGCCCCTGTGCAAGATACGGCTGCATGCCTTGCTCAAAATCGAATAAACTCGCGCTATAGATCCCATCAATCCCTTGGGCGGTGAGCGTCGCTTGGGTGTCACATAAGCGGTAGGCGCCCACAATATCGAGTTCGGCGGGGTCCCAAAGGACCAAATGCCAGTAATGCTGATCATATTTATCGAGATCACGTCGCTGACCTGTGCCTTCTCCCACAGCACGAAAAGCGACTTCACGTAATCGTCCAATCTCGCGCATGACAGGGGAGTCTGCTTGATAGTCGAGTAAGTAAATCAGTTTACCATCCGGTGTTTGTCCGAGTTGCTGGCCAGCATTGAGGGCTTGTTTAAGCGCTAAACGAGGCTCGGGAGAGGCGATGGCTGTCTCTGTGGGAAACAAGCCAGGCTTGCGTTTGGCAATACGATACAAGTGCTTATGGAATAACTTAACGCGTGTTTTGACGGGCAGGGAGGCAGTAGCACTGTAACTGTGGTGTGGGATTAATTCGCCGACGGTAAAAGCAATGGTATTGTTCTCTTGGCGAAACATTTCCTCGACGAGCAACAGGGTAGAGAGCGGCTTATATACCATGGATGCGCCATAAAAACGGGCTGAATTACGGCCCTGGACGTGAATTGGGAGAATGGGCGCTTTTGATTTGGTTGCCATGCGTAAAAAGCCAGGGTGCCAGGCGCCATCACGGATCCCGGTTGGCGCAACCCGTGACACTTCACCGGCGGGGAAAATGATGATTGCTCCGTCATTTTCCAGCCACTGAGTCATGTTTTGTAGGTTCTGTTTCGGGGTATATCCCCCCATATTGTTGACGGGCAACAAGCAACCGTGGAGCGGTTTAACCTGCATTAATAAATCGTTAGCAATCACTTTGACGTCCGGTCGGACAGAGCGCACCAGTTTTAACAGCGCTAGTCCATCCAGCGAGCCGATAGGGTGATTGGCGATAATCACGACACGTCCTGATTCGGGAATTCGCTCTTTCTCGCGATCACTCACCCGATAGCTAAAGTTAAAGTAATCGAGCACTTGCTCAACAAACTCAAACCCTTGCAGATGAGGATACCGCTCAGCAAAGGCTTGAAACTCCTGCTCATGAAGTAACCGTTTAAGGGTTTTACTGACGGGACGTTTTAGCCAGTCACGCTGTTCTAGTTGGGGATAATGAGACGATAGAACTTTATCAACATCTAACATAAGCAACCCTGCATGCAAAAATGCGCATCTGATTTATCCAGATATCCTGACGTTAGCCTAGATAGTAAAAGTGACACCTCCTTGGCAGCATAGTTGCAAACTGATGACAGCGTGGCATAGTGAGGCGCATATTGACGATTCAAAACCTGAGGGCGTGTCACGGATTACGTGTTATTGCGTCGCTGAACAGACAAAGAGAAGGTTAACTCCATGGCGTTGCATTATGAAATTGTGCCAGTCACGGCATTTCAGCAAAATTGCTCCATTATTTGGTGCGACCAAACGCAACAGGCGGCTGTCGTGGATCCCGGTGGGGATGTTGCTAAAATTCGCCAAGTCATTCATTCGCTCGAAGTGACGGTGACGAAAATCCTCCTAACGCATGGCCATTTAGATCATGTTGGCGGCACTGTTGAGCTTGCTAGCGCGTTGAATGTCCCTGTGGTGGGACCGCACAAGGAAGATGCTTTCTGGCTACAAGCGTTGCCGGCACAAGCCCAAATGTTTGGTTTCGCGCACGCTGAGCCGTTTGACCCTGATCAGTGGCTACAACAAGGTGATACCGTATCCGTGGGCAATAGTACGCTCTCGGTGTTGTTTGCCCCTGGACATACCCCTGGCCACATTGTGTTTGTCGATTTGGAAGGGCGAACCGCTTGGGTAGGAGATGTGCTGTTTAACGGTGGTATCGGGCGAACTGATTTTCCCAAAGGGGATCACGCCACCTTGATCAACGCCATCAAACACACCTTGCTGCCGGTTGGGGATGATGTGACCTTTATCCCTGGTCATGGCCCTACATCGACCTTGGGTCACGAGCGGAAAACGAACCCCTTTTTAACGGGAGCGTTCTAACCTACCGTTGAGAACAGCCGGCCTTTTGCTGCTATCTGATGCTAAAGGCGGGTCTTTAATCATCACCGCTGGCAGCGGCCAAATAGCGCCGGGCGACACCAACAAAGTCCTCGAGGGGCCTATCGAGCAAGTCTTCGCTGACAAACAAATCGTACCCGAGTAACTCTCTGGTATAGCGCATACGGTTTGCCAGCATGGCCATCAATCCTTTGTATAGCACGCCGTTGCTTCCCCGATACGGCGTGTCATCAAACATCATGTCTTCTAGCGGTTTACTGGGTTTATGGTCTCCACGCCGATACGCAGTGATGAGTAACGCGCGTTGCGTCATAATAATGTGGGTCACCATTCGCAAGCTGATACTGTCTAAGAGCGCATCGTAACGCTTAATTTTTATTCCAACCCATGGAAGCGGTTCACCTAACCCTTGCCGGTGGAGGTGCGGGATGCCAATGGCTTCAATGTTTCGCCACTTAAGCGCCCAGCCACCACGAAAACTATGGTGCTGTAAGTGCATAAATGACAATGAAAAAGAGAGCTGAACACGTTGAAGCAACTGGTTAACGGCATAAAAAATGGCAATTATGGCCGCCAAGCCCAATAAGCCCTGGCCAAGCGAGAGCGTCGGTTGGACGAGGAAAAAGCAGATCAAAAGAAACGCCACCGCCATGGCGGCTAACATGCTCCAGCGCGCCGCTTCAAATTGAGGAGGATAGATTTTGATCGTCTTTAAAGCATCCATGATCATCCATTCTTCGCAAGAGGTGGCAAAACCGCCCCGTCTTTTTTACAAATTACCCGTTAAACATACGCGCATAGTGTCTGATTAGTTTGCCTAAGAATCACTGGATTGGTAAACATTTATCGCTGAATATCACGATCTTTGCGCCTATTAGGGGGCGGTTACCTACAAAAGTGGCTGGAAATTTGGTATAACACGCGCTTTGTTTTTCACCCGCTGCATTCAGCAAGCCTGAACGTAGTGCGTCGGAGTAGGATGATTGAATGAAAATCTCTCACAAGCGTAAGGTACAACTTAAACTCAACAAACGTGTTAAGGCATCATCGCCAGCACGTCAGCGTCCGGTTAAATCAAAACCGGTTGCCGCTGCGAAACCAGCAGCAAAACCAGCCGCTAAGGCACCGGTGGCGAGCTCAGCCTCTTCATTGACGCCAAAGCAACAACAAGTACTCGAGATTGTTCAAGCAAACCCTGACGGCATTAATCCAAAAGGGATTGGCCTTGCGGCTGGTCAAGAAGACACGAAAGCGGCTTCTTGGGCGACAGGTGCATTGAAAAAATTGACTGAAGAAGGCGCCGTTGAGCGCGTTCAAGTCGCCGCCAACAAGGTGATTTACAAAGCTTGTTGATCCCTTTGCGCATCCGCTTACGTGTTTGATGATGGTATTTGATACGTAAGCGGATGTTCACTCGACTCACCAATATTCTTGTCTGATTTTCTCCCCGCATTGTGATGCTAGGGTAAACAAACTTTTCTATTATCAACCATTTGTTTTTATTGTGTTAATAAAGTTTGTCTTTATTGCGCATTCCCTTAGCTAAAGCATGATCAAGCGCAAAATACTGTACGATCTTCCAGACATACGTTTAAAACTGCCTATAGTGGGAGTGTCTATTTCATTTTCTGTCTGGAGGTAAGCCATGGATGTGCTGTCAACCCAGCTGAAAGCGTCCACAGAAGTCGTTTTCGACTACACCCACTTTTTATGTGAGAGTCAGCAACCAAACTGGACGTTTACCGATATTTTTCGCAGTTTATTACCCATCTTTACGACTGTGCTTGAACACCAAGCCAGTGATGGAGCGTCTCCGCTTTCTGCACAAGAGCAGCTATACCAGCAAGCCACTCGCGTGATGTCGGTGCGTAACACCGATACGGCCAATTTGGTGCAGCTGGCACGTCTTGCGCGTCAACAAGGCATTGAAGAGCTAACGATTTTAATGCCTTATGCCCTTGAATATCGACAAATGGAGGCGATTAGCCAGCAAACCGATGCGCAAATTGAGTACAGCAATGAGAACCGTGAATGGGTTCGCCTAACGCTATCCTCAGGTCTTAATCCTCAATCCTAACCAGCCATGCTCCCAACTTATTGATGCTGCGTGAATTAATGACGCTGAATAAAGGCGGGATCGACGCGCGCGATCCCTTGTTTGTTTTGCTCACAGTAATTGAACGGCTTGTCTGTTGGGGTAAAGGCGATAATGGCACATGAGGTGTCAGCCGCTAACGCCGCATCAATAAGCGCTTCATCATCGTACCCTGCTTGGCGATGGACCACGCGTACCTGATTCGCATTAATGCCCCAGAGGCTAAGCTGTGCCGCATTTAAAGCGCGAGGTGGATTAATGATCGTGACCCACTTGGGCTGGCGTGCTTGCAGTGCAATCGCGCGTAAGGTCGCTTGCCAGTGTGCGTTTACCTGTGTGGCGGCGGTAAAAGCAGCATGATAGCAAGATGATGGCGTGACACGCGCGGGAGACTGAACCTTAGCTTGATTTGACACATTAGACGTCACGTACATAAAAAACCTGTATATATAATCAATACTGTATGCTTAAACAGTAATGTTTTGTGGCGTCACTCGCAAGTCACTTAGTGGCTAGTTTGTGATCAAGATCGATAATAGCGTCTAACGCGCCTGAGTCTCGACGTTAGTGAGTTTGGGGAAATAACTTGCTAAAATCACCGTTTTCATCACGTTGGAGAGAGCATGGAACAAGCGTTCTGGCATCAGCGCTGGGCTGAAAACCAAATAGGCTTTCATCGCGATACGGTACACCCGATGCTTATCCGCCACTGGTCATCACTGGCCCCACAAAGTGACGAAACGGTTTTGGTGCCCCTTTGCGGAAAGTCGATCGATCTCAACTGGCTTGCTGAAAAACATCAGCATGTTATTGGCGTCGAGCTTAGTGAGATCGCAGTGCGTGCCTTTTTCTCGGAAAACTTATATACCCCTCAGGTTTATCGCGCACCGTCAGGGCATATGCACTATTGTTTTGATGAACTGGAGCTGATCAATGGCGATTTCTTTACCGCGCGCCTGAGTCCTATGCCATTGATTTATGATCGCGCCGCCTTGGTGGCCATGCCGCCTGCTATGCGCGCGCAGTATGTCAGCCATATTCGAACCTTGCTGGCACCTGGAGGGCGTTTGCTGCTGATTACCTTATTTTATCCGCAAACGGATGACACGCCGCCATTTTCCATTGATGCGTCGGTGGTAGAAGAGGCGTTCCAAGGCTTAGACATCAGTTTGCTCGAGACACACACGGAACCCGACGGCGAGCGTGGTGAACAAGTGTGGTTAATCAAAGCAGCGGCGTCGTAGTGGCCGATGTGGGTGAGAATGTGTCAAGGGGCCATGACGGCCCCTTTTCTTTGACGTCGCACGCTCTTTGACGGCGTAAGCAGCCGTCTTAGTGGGCAAGAAAGCGTAGAAACTGGCAAACCGACTATGCGAGCTTATTTTGTGCCTGCGTGTATTGGCGTGATTCCCAGTGAGTAATAAAAAAGACCGCTGCAATAATAATACCTGCCCCTAACCACAGTCGGCCGGGTGGAACCCAACTAAACACCAGCCAACCAAAGAGGACGTTAAGAGGGAGTTTAGCGTGATCAAAAGGCTGCACAAAAGAGGCATCGGAAACAGCATATGCCTTGGCAATGGCCCACTGTGCGAGGGCCGTCAGTATGCCGGCGCCAAATAACATCCACCAAGCAGTGGATGTCTGAGGGAGCGTCCAATCAGGCACGGCGAGTAGCAAATTAAAGGGCGTGATCAACAAAAGTAGATATACCACCATGGTGGTGGGAGGGTCATAAGCGGATAAACGTTTCACCATCAGCGAGTAGGTGGCCCAGAAAAACGCCGCACCAACAGGCAATAACGTTGCCCAAGTGAACGCATTTGACCAAGGCTCGAGGATAATCATGGCGCCGCAAAACCCAGCGAGCGTCGCAAGACCGCGCGCGATCCCCACTCGCTCTCGTAAAAACAGCCCAGAGCCTACCGTTGCGAATAGCGGTGAGGTCATTAATAGCGCAATCCCTTGCCAAATGGGCACTGGGTAGGCCAGCGCCCACAGCCACAGTTGAATGCCAATCACGGAGATAAACACCCGCAGACAATGCTGACCAAGGTGTTGGGTTTTGAGTGCTTGACGGATCCCGAGTTGCTTCAACCAGGGGATCATCGCAACCAAGGCGATGGCGTATTGAATGAAGGCAACCGTGGTAGAGGGTAAGCCCATTTTAAAACTAACGTACTGAGACAGGCTGTTAACGAGGGCAAAACACAGGCCTGCGGTCAGCATCCAGGCCGCACCTTGGAGTGGATTATGAATCTGTTTCATTGCCGTGACTATCCGAAAAAAGACGCACGGATAGTAGCGCAAATCCGACCTCAGGGCGACCTGAAATCCCCTGAGGGCCGGACAAATAAGGAGCGCGCTTAGCGGGTTGAATACACTAAGGGAATATCTGGGTCAATGGCATCCAGTGTTGCCTGGGTATCGGCTAGGTGACTGACTGTACTCGTTGCCATTTCGGCCAGCGCAACAGAGCGAATGTCTGTCCAATGGTAGCCCGCCATATTGACCGCAATTAATGCAACCTGAAGAGGCGGAAGACTTGGGTTAAAAGCCGCGTTCTCGGCATACATGCCAGAGAAAAATTCGCCATCATTGGTTTCAACCGCTGCCCCGCTATAGTTACCTGAGTAGGGCGCGTGACTGCGGTTAGCGGCGTCAGCGGCGGCTTTTAGCAATGGGATATCGATATCATCCGTTGATAATTGATTGGACTCGTCAGTCAATAAACGAGAGTCAATCCCCAAATCGGCAGGACCAAACGGCTCGGGTAGATAGGTGTGCAAATCTTTCGGATCGGATTGTGGCAGCTGGATGATCAAGGACTCAGCGCCATTGAGCTCATTCATGAACTGCCGACAGTGACCACATGGGCTGTAATTGATCGTAATATCGGTGAGGCGTTTTGCCCCTTTTGTCCAAGCATGGCTGATAGCGCATTGCTCGGCATGCACTGTCTGCCCTAGCTGCACCCCGGTGAATTCAATGTTTGCGCCTAAATACAGGGTGCCACTTTCATCACGGACAATAGCACCAACATTAAACTGAGAAATGGGGGTAACCGCATAGGCCGCCGCCAAAGGCAATAAAGCAAGACGCAGTGCGGCGCCGTTAAGGCCACTGGCGGATTCCATCTGCGCCACCTGCTCTGGTGTGAAGGTAGCACCAAAGTTTGCGTCATTTATCCAATCAGAGACAACGCTTTGTAGGGCGTCGGGTAATTGTGTCAGTGCGTCAGTTAGTGCGGTTCGCATAGCATCTCTTCTTTATCGTTAACGGGAGGACAGTGTAGAGAAGCCTTTTCAATAATTGTGTGAGTAATGTCACGCATGTTTTGCAAGAGCGGATTTGTTGCTGAAAGTTAGAGTGACATCAATATTTTTATGCCTCTTAATGTGGCCATCATGACGACGTGCGTAGGCAGACACGTCCGCGAGCCGAAAGACGGTTGATGCATTATGGCTGCCAATCGACATAGGGGCGATGTACCTTACGATACTCACGCGTGAGATCGCCCTGGTCACGCAAGCGAGTAATCAGTCGTGTGAGATACGCATCGATTTCTCGGCCCGCTTCGCCTTTAGGAATGATGAAGACATCGTGGAAGTCAGCAAAGTGTGCGCGTTTGATCATGGTTAAACCTAGCTCTTTAAGTGCCATGTCAGCTTCCTCTTGCGCCCAAACGAAACCATCAATTCTCCCCGCGGCCAAGCGCAACAAAGATTGTTTAATACTGTGCGAGCGTTGCACCTTAAAAGGCATATAGTAGGGGACGGCTTCAATGGTATAGCGTGAGGGGGTTGCCCACAGCGCTTTGACCGAGAGCGGGAGCGCTTTATTGGTGTAAAGGACATGCGTGACCTGGCCAAATGACACCTCGCTAAAGTCGAAAGGCAAGGTGAACACTTCCCGCGTCGGACGCACCGCGGGTAAACCAAAGTCGGCTCGCCCTTGTGCGACACTGTTTATCGCGCGATGAATAGGGAAAACCTCGATAATAATCTTGGTGCTAGGGTCTTGCGCATCAAGGTAGCGGACGAAATCGACAAACGCGCCGCTACCGTCCAAATTGATCAAGCCAGGTAGTTCGCCAAGGTGTGCGACATAGGTTTGTTCAATGGTGGCTCGGGTAGGGGTGGAGAGGCTGAGCAGCGTGATAAACAACAGAAGCGGTAAATAGCGGCGTGGCATTATCTCTCTCTCAGATTTTAAAGCCGATGGACAAAGCAAAAACGACGACCTAACACGACACGCCCGTGGCGCACCACGGGCATCAAACACGCTAAGCTTGAGTCAATAATGCTGTCATGCCAATAATGACCGCCGCTGCCGTGACCAGGATCGTGAGTGGTTTAGCGATACTAAACGACGACTCTTCAATGGTCGTTGAGTGCGTTAAAGACGGTGGAGGCGTCTGTGATGCAGCGTTTGCTGCTCGTCCTGGACGCTTGGCAAGTGTTTGCTGCGGAAGCGACACACGAAAACCAAATTCACCGACTACCTCAAAGGGAAGGCACTTTTTGCCGTTGCGGTAGGATTTGGCCATTAATGATGTCACCACACTTTGATGCTGGGCAAATGAGCTGTCGGGCAAGGCCACTTGTTTGAATAAGGTGCGGCTAGAGAGTACCTCTCCGGCATAGTAGCAAAGCATCTCGAGTAAACGAGACTCTTCGTAAGAGAGAACCGTGATCGTGTCATCGGCCCAATATAACGTACGGCTTTCTGGTTCAAAATCAACCTCGGGAAAGCGGTAACAGCGCGTATCTACTTTTGTTGTCATCATTGCCCACACTCCAAACAACATCCTTTTTAAAAGTGTGGACTCAAATCACAGAACTGCAACTGGTCAAGCTATCTTTTTTTTGGTAGGACAAAGTGGGCAGTGTGTCAGCATTGCTAGTTAATAACTTAAAAAACATGACGTTAAAAACAAAAGGCGACCAAACCTGTCCACCACCGCTACCTGATAGGTAGACTAAGGTCGGAGTGATGGTCGGTCGCCTTACTGACCGGACGGTGTATTCGCGATGCGTCTTTAGCAACCGTGCCAGTGTTAGCCAACCAGTGATTCCACATAGTGGTAAATCGCTTTTAAAACGCGAACTTTATCCTCCTCAGCTTGGTGCTGTTCAGCGAGATGCTGCAAGTTATCCATATAAGCAGGAAGGTGTGTTTCAAAGTAATCACGTCGATGCATAAACCATTTTTGCTGCTCGGCTTCGGTGAGCGTCCATGGGTAATTGCGCGCGCGATAACGGAATAACAGCGGCTTAATGCGCCAGTCATCAACACTGAGATCCAGGGCTGCAAGATTCTCAGGATCGCGTGCACGGATGATGTCCATCGCACTGCGGTCGCTTTTCGAGAAAAAGCCCGCATACAGGGCCGTATCCACGTCCTGATCGTTGAAAGGCTTGGCATCGGCAAACACGGCAACGAGCTTTTCGCGTAATTCTGGCGCGGCTTTCAATGCTTTTAGGTGTTGTAAGCACGCTTCGCGATCCACACCGAGTCGGGCAGCATCCTCTGGTCGTAATGTTTTTGCATCGGCGAGAACGGGGCATTTATTGATATGCACCAGTTTAAGTGGTGCCGGTAACTGTCCTTCCGTGAGGTCGTGGTGCGGGGTATACAGGCGCTCGCGTAACGTATCAGCGTCCAATTCAAACAAAGGGGCCGGGTCACGGGCCAGATCGACAGTAATCACGGCATTGGGGTTATCAGGATGCCAAACAACGGGCACAATCCAGCTGGTGTTGCCTCGCTCGGTGCCGAACATGCCAGAGACATGCACGAGAGGCGTCATATTCACCACATCGATCAGGTGCTTGATTTTGTTTTTATTCCGATGTTTTAACAAATAATCAAATAGCCGTGGCTGTGCCGCCTTAACCTTTTTCGCCAGCTCTATGGTCGCGTGCACATCCGCCATCGCATCGTGTGCGTCGCTATGTTCTATACCATTGGCAACAGAAAGGTTTTCTAGTTTAAAGCTGGGTTTACCGTTGTCATCGTGGGGCCATTCAATACCATCCGGACGCAGTGCGTAGCAGGCGCGCATTACATCGAGCAAATCCCAGCGCGAATTACCGTTTTGCCAACTCCATCCGTATGGGTCAAAAAAGTTGCGGTACAGCGTGTAGCGCGTGACTTCATCATCAAAGCGCACGTTGTTATACCCGACAATGCAGGTATTGGGTTGCGAGAAGGCTGTATGGATCTGCGCGATGAACTCCGGCTCGGATAAGCCTTTTTTCAGTGCCAGCTGCGGTGTAATCCCGGTGACCAAACAGGCTTCCGGAGCCGGTAAGTAGTCATTGGGTGGTTGGCAGTACAGGACTAAGGGTTCACCGATGACATTAAAGTCACTGTCGGTACGAACGCCAGCAAATTGGCAAGGTCTGTCTTTACCTGGATGGGTGCCGAATGTTTCAAAGTCGTAGAAAAAAAAGCTTGGCTGGTCGGCGTCTGTCACAATCGAATCCAACTTGGTCAATAAGAAAGCAGGCGCAAAATCCTGCGATAAACCAGTATGGTAACACTGGCATCGCGTATCACCAATCCTGAGCTAACCGGCGCAATATTGAAGCGCTGATGCGTATAAAAACAGGCAGTCAGCAGTGAAGATCGATAATGAGAGCCTGCACGCAGGCAGGCTATCGTGATAAGGCAGGTGGAAAGGTCGGTTCGTTCACGTCGCGCGAACACTCAAAAGCATGCGTTATCCGCCGCTAAGACGCTAAGACGCTAAGACGCTAAGACGCTAAGCGTTTCAGTGTTTGCTTGGCCTCATCAATGGCTTGGCTTGCAGTGTCTTCGCCCATTGCCAGCCCCTCGGCGTAAACAAACTCGACGTCGGTGATCCCAATAAAGCCAAGTACGGTCTGCATGTAACCCGTGATATGGTCGGTCGTGCCCCCTTTGTGCATCCCACCGCGTGTGGTGACCACAATGGCACGCTTGCCTTTCAGTAGACCTTCGGGACCATTTTCAGTGTAACGGAAAGTCACCCCCGCACGGGCAACGAGATCAATCCAAGCTTTGAGTTGCACGGGGATAGTGAAGTTGTACATAGGCGCAGCAATCACTAGGGTATCGCTTTGCTGAACTTCTTCAATCAACTGATCTGAAGCTTGCTGCACGTGCTGCTGGGCATCAGTGAGTTCACCTGTACCGCGTAGGCCGCCTACATTGTCCCCAGTGAGAATCGGCAATGGGGTAGAAGCAAGATCGCGCTCAATCAGCGTGTCTGGAGACAGCTCATCCACCACACTGTTAATCACAGCGTTTGAGCTCGAGTAGGGGCCAAGAATACTTGATTTCAGTACCAGCGCTTTCATGCGTCTCTCCTTACAGTTTATGGCGTTTTGCCCATGAGGTTGTTTTGTTGACTCGATGTAGTCTAGAGACTTTCACAATGAACACCAGCGTACAGATTCGTTAAACTTGTTCAAAATTTTTGTTGATGTCGCTGCACGTGGCGTGGTCAGTTGCGCTGCGTGAGCATGGGCGTATGATAGCGGCCGATAGTCGTTCAAAATGTAAAAATAATGTTATAATGCCCGTTGTGTTGGCTAGGGATCCAAGACAAAGAACGGCAAAGCGCCAGATCAAATCACAAGTCGGTCGCTTGTGGGACGCAACGGGGTTTGAGGAAATGCGCGTGAAAAATTTATTTATGTTAGACGTGGATGGCACGCTGGTCGATAGCTGCCAAATGGACCACGAGTGTTTTAGTCAAGCTGTTTATGAAGTCACCGGTTTAACGGTGCCGGATGATTGGGGTGGCTACACCAATGTCACCGATGCGGGGATCATTGAAGAGCTGATTGATAGTCATGATCTTCAGCGCGAAAAGATCATGTTGTTTCGAGAAATTAAGCGCGTGTTTACGCATAAACTGGCCAGCGCAATTGCTAACCACGGATTAAAGCCGTTGCCAGGTGCGGTAGCATTTATTGATGAGATGCGTCATATGCCGACCGTTGCCTTGGCGATAGCAACAGGAGGCTGGGAAGAGACCGCACGGATGAAGCTTAAAGCCGCTGGTTTTAATATTGACGGTATTGTTTTTTCTTCGTGTTCAGATGCGATGAGTCGTAGCGAAGTGATGGCATTGGCTGCGTTCCGTGCCAAACAAGATTACGGTGTCCATTTTGAGCGGCGCATTTATTTTGGTGATGGGGTGTGGGATAAACAAGCCACACAGTCGCTAAACTACGAATTTGTCGCCGTGGGCGATAAAGTCGAGCACGACGTAAGCGTGAGCAATTTTGTCAACCCGCGTGCGATTTTAGGCAAACTGGGTATTGATGAAGCGCAGCGTCAATACGCCTAATCGTTTTATGCGTAAACGCGATGCAATGCGTGAACGCGAACAATGAGCAGAAAAGAAAAGCCGACGCGTCGACACGTCGGCTTTTTTATCCGCTGTTCAACTTCTTAGCGAGTCGCTAATCACTTTCACTGTGCATCAACAACGGCGTTGTTTTCTTGGCTCGTTACATTGGTTGCGCGAGTCCGGTTGTCTAGTGTGGCAAAGTAAGCTTGGGTTTCCGCAATGACCACCTTGCGCAGCAGCAATAAACCAATCAAGTTAGGAATCGCCATTAAGCCGTTGACGATATCGGCCAGTATCCAAATCGTATTCAATTGAATAAAGGCACCGGATGCAATTAAGCCGATAAAGAATAGCTTATAGATATAAATGGCTTTTTTGCCAAACAGGTACGCGACGCAGCGCTCGCCGTAATAGTGCCAACCTAAAATGGTGGTGAAGGCAAAAAACAGTAGGCCAATGTTGACCAGCACCGGACCAACACTGCTTTCCATCCCTACCGCAAACGCATGTGAGGTCATGGCGGCGCCTGCGAGCTCCCCAGACCAAGATTGCGTTAGGATCAAGGTCAGTCCTGTCATGGTACAAATCACCAGCGTATCGATAAAGGTGCCAGTCATTGATACTAAGCCTTGCTCAACACAGGAGTCCGTTTTTGCTGCGGCCGCGGCGATGGGCGCACTCCCGAGGCCTGATTCGTTAGAGAATACCCCACGTGCAATACCCGATTGAATCGCAAGCATCATGCCGGCACCCGCAAAGCCTCCGGTTGCGGCCATGCCGTTGAAAGCAGATTCAAACACCAGGCTGACTGCTTGTGGTAGTTGTGCGGCGTTTGCCACGAGGACCCATAAGCACGCGCTTACATAAAGCACTGCCATAACAGGCACAATTTTGGCGGCGACGGCGGAAATGGATTTGACGCCACCCAAGGTGACTGAGGCGACGAGCACGGTTAACAGGGCTGCAACAACGGCTGTTGGGATATTAAATAAGTGGGTCGCCGCGCTGCTAATCGCGTTCACTTGTGGGAAGGTGCCTATGCCAAAGCATGCCACTCCCAGTCCAAATAAAGCAAAGAGCTTGGCGAGAATGGGTTTACCGGCACCTTTAGAAAGGTACATCATGGGGCCACCAAGCATGTTGCCTTTATGGTCGACCTCACGGTATTTCACCGCGAGTAGACACTCGGCGTACTTAGTCGCCATGCCCAAAAAGGCGGCGAGCCACATCCAAAACAGTGCCCCTGGGCCCCCAAGAGAAATGGCGGTGGCCACGCCGATGATATTTCCGGTACCTATGGTTGCGGATAAGGCTGTACACAGTGCCGCAAACCCTGAAACATCCCCTTGGGTTTTGGCGTTCGACGGCTTAAAGATTTGCTTGAGCGCAAACGGCAGGCGACGGAGTTGGAGTAGCCCTAACCGTACTGTAAAAAAGAGCCCCGTACCGGTGAGTAGCAAAAGAAGCGGTGGCCCCCATATCCAGTCGTCAATGGTGGCTAGAAGTGTTTGTATATCTGGTAGTTGCGAAAAAAATGGCATTCATTCCCCCTTTAAACATCAAAGGAGGAGATAGACCACACTAATATTAACAAAAGTGCTACATATTGGGGTGGGTATCTCCTCTGTCCTTTTGCCTGAGAGTTTCACTTGAAAACAAGCTTGCTCCTTCGGCGCCCGAACTAACGGGTCTCTCCAGAGTCTCCTCCAACAGCAGTCCATACAATTAAGTGCCTGAAAGATTTACTTCTTCGGCGGATGGCGTCAGCCACCTCTCTCCTGCTGTCTTCATCGGAACGTCGTCATGACGGAAAGTATGATAGATCACAGAAATATGAATGCAATGCAAAAATCAGTGAATGGGGAATAATTCTTTCTTAATGGCAAAAAACACAAACTTTTAGTATTTCTTTCTAACAACAGAGATGTCGACGCATGCCTTCGCCGAGTTTGTTAACTTGAAAACAAGATGAAAGGGGTTAATTTTTTCCCACATTGGCCGATAAATTGGCTAATCTGGACAGGCAACGAGTAGGATAACGAGCAGCAGCATGACCACGTGGAACGAACTTTTAGGCGTGAACGCTGGCGACAATGCCGAGCAAATAAAACAGCGCTATAAGCGACTTTCTAGCCGCGTACATCCAGATAAAGGAGGCAGTACGGGGCTAATGCAGCTGGTCAGTGAAGCCTATCAAGCGGTTAAGTCAGGTAAAGGCGAGGGCAGTGCGCTGGGTCAGTCGCTAAGTGGTGCCAGTCAGGCAGCATTGCGTAGCCAAATTGCGCATCTACAAAAAGAACTGGCGGCGCTACAACAAGAAAATCGGACATTGAAGTCTCGCCAAGCCAATACTCAAATCCCCGCACACTTGACAGCCAAAATTGCCAAACTCGAATTTGATAATCGCCAATGGCGCGAGCAATACCAAAAGCTTGAGCGACAGCATCACTCATTGGAATCTCAGCATCACGCGTTACAGCGCGAGCAGGACCAACGTAAAAAAGACCTGGTACAGGTGAACCGTGAGTTAAAAGAAGCGCTATCGCGCGCAGAGCAATTGGAAACTGATCTCACTCGCAAAGCGACACCAGTGACATTAAAGCCAGCCAAACCTGGTTTATCTTGGCGCTGGGTGCTTGTGTCTTGGGCCATGATGGCGCTGCTGATAAGCCCATTGGGCCAATGGCAGCAATGGGTTGACCGCTTTTGGGGGCAAGATCAGGACCAGACCGCACAACGTGTACGTATTATCGACCCAGCGCCCTCAGAGTCTCAGCCCACGCAAGCGAATAATGAGCCTCAGCCTCAGGCGGCGCCTGCACCAGCGATACCCGTTGCCCCTATGATTCAGCTTAACCCTGACGCGAATCAGTGGCACATCAATCAATATGCAGAGACCGCACGGCCTTACTTGGCCTTACGCAGTGAGCAGGGGTCATATGTGGTCGCGAATTGTATGGGCGAGTTTTATATCTACCTTAATCAGGGCTATCAGCCGCTTCGTGTGCCACCAAACTTGGATTACGTAGCACAGCGTCAGCACTTTCATGTTTATGCCATTCCTTACGGGCAGGGGGCGTCGGTGGATAGTTGGCAGTTGGCACGTAAGGTACAAATACTCGAACACACCTTCGTTAGTGCTGACTTGGCGCCCAAACTCAGCGCTTTTGAACAATCCTGTCGACAAGTACCAGGTTTAACCGCGGTAAACTTATAAACAATATCGTGACTAGGCACGCATCTCACATCGCTTTAATCATTGCCTCGCACGGAAATCGATAGCGAGATCGCAGACCGCGAGTGGACACGCTCAAGATATCAGAGCGGAAAACCGTGAAATAGCGTCTGATTTCACGCACATGTATTACACTGATCAATAAGTAATAAGCGTGACTGATGAGGCCTGTGTACATGCTCGATCAAGCGATGTTTGCGCACCCGTTCGATCCACCACGTCAAGACAGCCTAAATGGGGTATTTCGGCGTTATAAACTGGCAGTTTCCCACTCGGTGTCTGTTGAGGAACATGTCGCTGGTATCGGGATCCCCTCATGGTCTGAGGGACGCACCGCCGCCAGCCAAGACGCTGCGGTTGTCAAAACCATGATGGCCCAGGGCGCCAGCTTGATTGGGCAGCTGCAAATGGATCCTTTAGGCTTCAGTATTACCGGTTTTAATCCGTTTTATGCGGAGCTTCGCAACCCTCACTTCCGCCAATACCGCGTCGGAGGGGCAAACGCAGGTATCGCAGTGGCGGTGGCAAAAAAGCTGGCGGATTTGGGCATTGGTAACGATGCATTTGGCGGCGTACGGATCCCTGCTGCACACTGTGGACTGTTCGGATATCGTCCCACGCCAAGCCTTATCGATACCCAGGGGATCATCTCTGTCGCAGAAACCTTTGATAATGTAGGTGTGTGCAGCGCGGCACTTGGCCCGCTAAGTCAGTTCCAAGAGTTGGTGGCCAAGCCGTCCTCCGCCGTGACGAATATCCAAGGCGTGGTCATCGCCGAGGCGGTTTTTGCGTTATTCTACAGCGATGAAGCGATGGCGCAGGTCTACCAGCACCTTGAGCATTTAAGCTTACCGCAAGAGTCGACGTTGACCATGAACAAACTGGTGCTGTCGCGGCTTGAAAATGCGCAGGTGTCAATTGCCAGCCAAGAGTTTCTGTTGATGTACGGCGCATGGTTGAAACAGGCCAAGCTTGATTTGCCCACCTCAACGCAACAGTATTTAGACCGCTTACAAGCTGTCGACTACAAAGCGCATTATCAGGCGAAGAAAACCCGCAAGCAGTTGAGAGATACCGTTTGTGCCATGTGGCCAAGCGATAAGGTATTACTGATCCCATCCACACCGGGCGCCATTTTACCTCGTGATGCGGATGCATCAGACGGTGATGCGTTTAATTTATCCCAGCGACGACTCATGGCGCTGGCGGATGTATGTGGCTTACCCCAGCTCACTATCCCGTTATTTGAGCATCAAAACACACCTTATGGCGTGACATTATTGGCTCACCCTTTTAAAGATAAGTTATTGATGGAAGTAGCACGCCGTTGGCTCGATTAACCGTATGGATTGCACCTTTATCCGCCCAGCCGTCAAGAATTTTCTATAAAAAACCGTTTTTTGTGTTTAAAGTTCTGATAATAAAATAAAAAATAAGTTTATCGTTCCGCGTTTACTATCAACAGAAACTGTGGATAACCGGTTGGATTAGTCGGTGTTTAACTTGGTAAATTATTGAAAATAAAGATTATAGTATGGGCCTGTTGAGCTTGGGACGGGGTGGGTGAGTGTTACAAGAAAGTGACAAATTGGCTGTCACTTTGGTTTAACACCGCGTAGAGACTGTATTCGCCCATATTCCGATGCGGTGATGCTGTCACTTATCGTCAATATGGTCACTTTTTGGCGGCTTTAAACTTGTATTGTGTCTTACAATGGCTACGCACCACGCTCCTGGAACGCAGGGCTGTGTGCTTGGTTTTGCGACCACGTGTACGCGTACGCCATACTTTGAAACTACGCGGTTTTAATTCACGTCGCATTAAAGCAATCACATCATCTTGGCGTAGCCCATAGAGTGCTTCAATCGCCTCAAACGGGGTCCTATCTTCCCACGCCATTTCAATGATCCGGTCTAAGTCACCAGGCTCAGTCAGTCGCATAGTCTCCTCCTCGCATTGGACTAATAATTACGTATACGTTGAGCAACGCGGATCAATAAGTGGGGATGCCTAAACCCCTTATGACCCTTATTTTTTGACTTTTTAAAAATAAACAATAAATACAGCTAGTTAAGAAAGGCCATTTTAAACAAGGGTAAAAGGCCATTTTTATCCTAACGGCCTGTTGTTCCGAGCTATTATTACGTTATTCTATTGTTCACTGCCGCACAGGCAGCTTAGAAATCGCTGAAAGGCATCCTCGGCCCTGGCGCCGAGTTCACTGCCGCACAGGCAGCTTAGAAATTGCGCACTTTGCCTGCGACAATCGGGTCGATGTTCACTGCCGCACAGGCAGCTTAGAAATTTCGCCATTTTCTGGACCATCTGCCCCGCGTGTTCACTGCCGCACAGGCAGCTTAGAAATAGCGTCAAAATACGAATATGTCGTCGTTGATGTTCACTGCCGCACAGGCAGCTTAGAAACCTCCCCCTACTGTGCACGTCAGGAAACAAACGTTCACTGCCGCACAGGCAGCTTAGAAAGTGAGCCTCAGTGTCGTGTAGTAGCTGGACATGTTCACTGCCGCACAGGCAGCTTAGAAATAGACAATCAGTGTATTTTTACTCGGTTGGTAGTTCACTGCCGCACAGGCAGCTTAGAAATATAGTTAGAGAAAGTAACTCGTTTGCTCGATGTTCACTGCCGCACAGGCAGCTTAGAAATGGCGTTGTCGACCTGGCCACCGCTTCCGGCCGTTCACTGCCGCACAGGCAGCTTAGAAAAGACGCAGACAATGGTGACGCGTCAAGATATGGTTCACTGCCGCACAGGCAGCTTAGAAAAAGCGGCGACCGGCTCGCGCCAGCCGTACATGGTTCACTGCCGCACAGGCAGCTTAGAAACGATGCAATCATCCGGGTGTTTTCCATTTAGCGTTCACTGCCGCACAGGCAGCTTAGAAAGTTTGCGCTTGCTCAATATGACATTGTTCATGGTTCACTGCCGCACAGGCAGCTTAGAAATTGGCGTAGTTGTTTTGCTTGTAGTACTCCAAGTTCACTGCCGCACAGGCAGCGTAGGTGACACAAGCCCCAGCACTATGTTGGATAGGGGACATTGCTAACGGGCGCCTATCACGATCGAGGTTAATCGTTGGCGCCGATGTCGGAGGCGCGCAGTCCGCTTGGATAATAGATGGCTGACATTGCACTGGCGCTTGTCCGACCTACGCACAGGCAGCGTAGGTGACACAAGCCCCAGCACTATGTTGGATAGGAG